>JACMMK010000208.1 GCA_014379045.1 Burkholderiales bacterium | reverse complement strand
GTCGGCGAGCCCCGCCCGCGGCGCCGCGGCACCGAACACGGATGCAGCCGCGGCCAAGGGCGCCGCCGACGTGGGAAAAGACGGGCGCACCCCTGCGTATCCGGGCGTTCGGCGCGGCGTCCCGCTCGAGTTTCCGCGCGACTTCGGCGCCCATCCCGAGTTCCGAACCGAGTGGTGGTACATCACCGGCTGGCTCGACATGCAGGCAGGCACGCCGTTCGGTTTCCAGATCACGTTCTTCCGGTCCCGGCCGCGAATCGACCCGCGCAATCCGAGCCGCTTCGCGGCGCACCAGCTCGTGCTCGCGCATCTCGCGCTCAGCGACGACACACGCCGTTCCCTGGTGCACGACCAGCGCAGCGCGCGCGCCGGCTTCGATCTCGCAGGCGCGCGCGTCGGCGACACCGACGTCTGGATCGACGATTGGCGGCTCGTGCGCACTGGCAACGCGCGCGCGAGTCGGTATCAGGCCGTGCTCGCCGGCAACCGCCTTGCGCTCGAACTCGAACTGGTCGCAACGCAACCCCTGCTGCTGCATGGCGAGGCGGGCTACAGCCGCAAGGGCGTGCGCCCCGAGCAGGCCAGCTACTACTACACCGAGCCACATCTGGCCGTGACCGGCAAGGTGGTCCACGAGGCGCGCGCGCACGCGGTCAAGGGCAGCGCGTGGCTCGATCATGAATGGTCGAGCGAGATCCTCGCCGCCGACGCGGTAGGGTGGGACTGGATCGGCATCAACCTCGACGATGGCGGTACGTTGATGGCGTTTCGTATCCGCAACCGCGACGGGGCGACGGTGTGGGCGGGCGGCACCCGGCGCGCGCCCGACGGCACGCTACAGGTCTTCGACCCGCGCGCCATCGTGTTCACGCCGCTGCGCGAGTGGCGCTCGGCACGGACTGGGGCTCGGTATCCGGTCGCGATGCGTATCACCTTCGACCCGGATTTGACTGCGGCGGGCGCGACTCGCGCCGAGACGATCGAGCTGTTGCCGCTGTTCGACGATCAGGAGCTCGATGCACGCATCGGCACGGGCATCGTCTATTGGGAAGGGGCGGTGACCGCAAGTCGTGAAGGGCGGCGCGTCGGTCGCGGCTATCTGGAATTGACCGGCTATCACGGCGCCGTGTCGGTGTAGCCCACGCGCGGCGAGGCGCACCTCGCCGATCGACGGTGCGCCAAGTCGGCGCGCGGTATATTCAACGGGCTCGTGGCCCGGCGGCGAGGGCGCGATCGGGGTGGACCCGCGCGCCGCCGCTTCTCCGAGCGCCGACCCTTCCCGTATACCGAATCCGCTCCCTGAACCGCAACCCGGCGCCTAACGTTGAATGACCTGACCGCCCTCGACACACCCTTATCCGTCTCGAGCCCCGCCATCGGACAAGGGATCGACCGTGTAGAAGACCCCCGTCTGCTGCGCGGCCTGGGCGCGTTCGTCGACGACCTGCAGCTGCCGCACATGCTGCACGCGGTCATCCTGCGCAGTTCGGTCGCGCACGGTCGGCTGCGCGGGCTCGACGTCTCGGCCGCACGTGCAATGCCGGGCGTGCGCGCGGTGTTTACCGGCGCGGACGTGCTCGCGCATTGCGGCGGGCGCGTGCCGGTGATTCCGATGCGACTCGATCCGCTGCCCGAACTCGAGCCGTTCGAGCAACCGGTGATCGCGCATGACACGGTGCGCCATGTCGGCGAACCGCTCGCGGTCATCGTCGCCGACAGCGCGGCCCTCGCCGAAGACGCGCTCGAGGGGATAGAGGTCGACATCGAATCGCGGTCGGTCGTCGTCGAAGGCGGTCTCGATGCCCCCGACACGGTGCGCCTGTTCGAGGCCGCTGCCTCGAACTGCGCCGTGCGGCTGCGTGCAGTGCGCGGCGACGCGCAGGCGGCGTTCGCGAATGCGCCGTATGTGCGTCGTGAGCGGTTCCACGTGCATCGTCATGCAGCGTTACCGATGGAGACGCGTGGCGTGCTCGCGCATCGTGACGTGGACTCGGGCCGACTGGTCGTGTTCGGAGCGAGCAAGGTGCCGTTCGCCAACCGGCGCATCCTCGCGGCGCAACTGGACATTCCGGAAGCGGCGATCGATCTGATCGAAGGCGACACCGGAGGTTCGTTCGGTGCGCGCGGCGAGTTCTACCCCGAGGATTTCCTGATCCCGTTCGCCGCGCTGCGTTGCGAGCGTCCGGTCAAGTGGATCGAGGATCGGCGCGAACACCTGATCGCCTGCAATCACGCGCGCGAGACCGAATGCGAGCTCGAACTCGCCTGCGCGCGCGACGGCACCGTGCTCGGGTTGCGCGGTCGCCTCGCCGCCGATGTCGGCGCGTACCTGCGCACCAACGGCATCGCGCCGTCGCGCAACGTGATCCAGCTCGCGTCGGGGCCGTACCGCATCCCCGATATCGATCTCGAGCTCGCGGTGATGCTCACCAACAAGACCCCGGTCGGCACCTACCGCGGGCCGGGACGGTTCGAGACGGATTTCTTCCGCGAGCGGATGTTCGATCTCGCGGCAGCCGATCTCGGCCTCGACCGCGTCGAGTTTCGACGACGCAATCTGCTGACCTCGAGCGAAATGCCCTGGCAGCTGGCGACGCTGCTGCCGTACAACAGCGACAGCGCGACCGACAGCGGCGACTATCGCGAGACGCTCGAACGCTGTCTGCGCGAGTTCGACTGGACGCGCAAGTCGGCGCTCAACGGGCGCGTGATCGACGGGCGCCACCATGGGATCGCGCTCAGCTGCTACATAGAAGGGGGCGGCTCGGGACCGCGCGAAGGTGCGCGCCTGGTGCTCGAGACCGACGGTCGCGTCTCGGTCTATACCGGCTCGTCATCGAACGGACAGGGGCTCGAGACCGTGTTCACGCAGATCGCGGCGGACGCCCTCGAACTGCCGGTCTCGGCGATCCGCGGCGTGTTCCATGGTTCGACCAGCGGCGTCGACGAAGGCTTCGGCACGTACAGCTCGCGCAGCGTGGTGATGGGTGGCTCGGCGATCGTCACCGTGGCGAAGATTTTCCGCGAACGCATCCTCACTGCGGCGGCCGAGACGCTCGACTGCCTGGTCGATGACCTCGCGAACGTCGGGGGAGACCGGATCGTCGCGCGCTCGGGACGCACGCTGTCGCTCGCCGCACTCGCGCAGGCGCGTGTCGCGCACGGCGGTATCTCGGCCGATGGCAGCTTCTCGAGCGCGCGGCGCACGTACAGTTACGGCGCGCACGCCGCGCATATCGCGGTCGATGCGCGTACCGGGCACATCGACGTACTCGACTATGTCGCAGTCGAGGATGTCGGGCGGATCATCAATCCGCGCACGCTCCACGGGCAGACGATCGGGGCGATCGTGCAGGGCCTGGGCGGCGTGTTCCTCGAACAGCTCGCCTACGACGATCAGGGCCAGTTGCTGACCGGCTCGCTCGCCGACTATCTGCTGCCGACCGCCGACGCATTCCCCAACATCCGCGCGATCGCGCTCGAGCACCATCCGTCGCCGAACAATCCGCTCGGCGCGAAGGGGGCGGGCGAAGGCGGCATCATTCCGGTCGCCGGGGTGATCGCCAATGCGCTCGCTGCGGCGTTCGCGCCGCTGGCGGTGGCGCCGCATGAACTGCCGTTGTCGCCGTCGCGGGTATGGCACCTGATCGCACAGGCCCGTGACACACAAGCGCGCGCGAAGGTTGTTGCTGACGCACCTCATTGAGCGCTGCCGCGTCGAGTCCTCTCGCGTTGAAGATACGCTCGATCGGCCTTTGAATCTTCCAGGAGCACTAGAATGACTGCCACCTTAACGAGCAAGTCGCCCGACCCTGCGGGGGTCCCTATCACCCTCGCCTGCGCGCTGTACGACCGGATGCAGGCGCTGTACACCGGGGACGTCGCGCCACAGGGCATCGACCTCACCTTCCGCGTCGAGGACTTTCCGCGCAAGCTGTTCGATCACGCGATGGCCGAGAAGACGTTCGACGTCTGCGAGATGTCGTCGTCGGACTACGTCACGCGCTACCTGAAGGGCGACTGTCCGTTCGTCGCGCTGCCGGTGTTCCCGTCGAAGATGTTCCGCCACGGACTGATCACGATCAACGCGAAGTCGGGGATCAGGACGCCGAAAGACATGGAAGGCCGCCGCATCGGCGTGATGCGCCACACGATGACCGCAGCCGTGTATATCCGTGGCCATCTGCAGAACGACTACGGTGTCGATCTCCGGTCGATCAAGTGGATAGAGGGTTCCGTCAACAGCCCGGGCATGCACGGCGTGCCGACGTTCCATCCCCCGGGGTGGGACATCACCGTCAACGACAGCGACAGGTCGCTGTCGCAGCTGATCGATGCGGGCGAGATCGACGGCACGATCGGCACCCACCTTCCCGACTCGCTGCGTACCAACCCGGACGTGCGTCGTCTGTTCCCCGACTTCCATGAGGTCGAGAAGGCGTACTACCAGCGCACCGGCGTATTCCCGATCATGCATCTGATCGCGATCAAGAAAGACGTCTACGAACGCAACCCGTTCATCGCGAAGAGCCTGTTCGATGCGTTCGAGCAATCCAAGCGCGCGGCGCTGGTGCGGATGCGCAACTACTCGGCACTGCGCTACATGCTGCCGTGGATGCCCGCCGAACTCGATGAGCTCTACGAAGTGTTCGGCGACGACCCCTGGACCTACGGCGTCGAGGCCAACCGCGTCACCTTCGCAACGATGATCAAGTTCATGCGCCAGCAGGACATGATCGACAGCGAGCCGACGGTGGAGGAGTTGTTCGTGCCGGTGGGTTGACGAAACGATGGCATACGCGTTGGCATGATCTTGCCGACACTGCTGCTCCTCGATGTTCGGGTCGACACTTCAGAAGGCGGCGACGCCGTCACTCTTGCCTGATCCCCGCCTCCCTCGCCACCCGTACCCACTTATCGATTTCGGACCGAATGAACGCGCCGAACTCGACGGGCGCGCTCAGGGACGGCTCGAGCCCCATCTTGAACAGAAGTTGCTGGTTGCCCTCCTCGCCCACGACCTTCGCGACTTGCTGGTGGATACGCTCGACGAGCGCGCTCGATAGTGCCGCCGGCGCCAGAATGCCAAACCAGTTCGTGACTTCGAAACCGGGCAGTCCGGACTCCGCAATGGTCGGGATGTCCGGCTTCAGCACCGACCGCTTGAGCGTTGTCACTCCCAATGCGCGCAGCTTGCCGCTCTCGATGTATTGCAACGAACTGGTGAGACCGGAAGCGCCGATCGTCACCTGGCCGCCGATCAGGTCGACCAGCGACGGGCCGGCACCTTTATAGGGCACGAACACCATATCGATCTTTGCCAACGCCTGGAACAGCACGCCCGTCATATGTGAAGCAGTACCCACTCCGGGCGATGCAAAGTTGAGTTCGCCCGCACGCGATCGGGCCAGCTTGATCAGGTCGCGGACCGTCTTCGCTGGAACCGACGGGTGCACCAGCAGCACCACGGTCTGGTTGGCGATCTGCGAGATCGCGGCGAAGTCCTTGACCGGGTCGAAGGGCTGCGTCTTGAACAGGGCTGGGTTCACCGTGTGGTTCGCATTAGCCAGATACAACGTGTAGCCGTCGGGGGACGAGCGTGCGACGAAGCTGGCACCGATCGCCGTGTTGGCACCGGGGCGGTTCTCGATCAATATCTGCTGGCCCCAGGCCTCGGTCAGCTTCGCGCCGATCATTCTCGCAACCGAATCGGAACTGCCACCGGGCGCGAACGGGACCACGAGCCGCACTGGCTTGATGGGGAACTCGGCCGCAAACGCGGTGCTGCCTAGCAAGCCCAAAACCAACGACATGCCTTGGTGGGTGAAGCCGAATCGAAGTTTGACCTCCGACGTTTGCCTGGCACACACACCCATTCGGATTTCCCTGTCGATGACGTTCGAAGGTTAAGGCGTGCCGCGCACAAGGGTCGACACCGAGTCGAGCTCTTCGAGCCGGTCGACCAGGTCGACGATGCGCTGGCATCGCGCCGCGCCCCACACAGGGCCCGCCACCGAATGAAACTTTCTCGTCGCGAGCGGCCAGGTCAGGTAAAGGTGATTCTGGTCGATGTCGGCGCCACTTCCGGACAGCACGGTCCCGTCATCGAGTTCGACCTCCATCCGTAGCTGCCAGCCGTTCATACCCTCGGCCTCGCTCAGTTGCGTGCGTTGGCACAACGAACGCAACTCAGCGTCGCGCTGCTCGCTTCGCACGAGGTCGATAGTCATGTCACCCGTCTTCAGGATGATCGCTACGGCGAAAATCTTGCTGATCAGGCACTGATCGACGGTGTCGAACGGCCCCGCGTACCCGATACCTGCGTAGTTCATGCGTTCATGCGAGCCCGTTTTGGGCACTTCGATCCCGATTCGCCGGATGCGACGATAGTCGACCGGGAACTTGTGGCGCAGCGCATACGCGACCGCAGCGCTCCCCTGGTTCGCGCCGCCTGTGGGAAAGCGCTTGAAGCAGGTGTCAAGAATATGGAAGTGGCTACCCAGCCGGTCGAGTGCTGCGCGCTCACCCTCATTCGTGCCGGAGAAGCTCTTGTTCACGCCATGCGTGCCTTCGAACACCGTGCGGGAACCAATCAGTCCTTCGCGGGCGAGCGTCGCCGCAGTAATGCCGGCGCGAGAACCGAAAGCCTCCTGAAACGACCATTCCATCGAACCATCGTTCCATGGCTGCAGCACCCCGCCGCAGACGCTACCTGCACACCCCAGCGCGTGCGCGAACTGCGCCTCGTCCAGGCCGAGCATTCTCGATGCGACGGCCGTGGCGCCGAAGTAGCTGTAGACCGAGCTCGCGCGAAAACCGCGCGTGAACGCGGGCACCGACAACGAGCCCGCACGATCCTCGACGTCGTATCCCGCGACGACTGCGGTAATCAGGTCCCTGCCGTTGCACCCGGTCTCTTCAGCCATTGCCAACGCCGTCGGCACCACCGCGGCGCCGATGTGCGAGTGGCTCACCTGCAGCCAGTCGTCCTGCAGGATGCAATGAGCAGCCACCGAGTTTGGCAGCACCGCGTCGATCGCCCGCATGGTTTCGCCGGTCATCCAGACCGTGGCCTTGCCGGCGGACGACAGGCTGGTCGCTGCACGCAACGCCACTTTCGCGTTCTCGCTGCCGAATCCTCCGGCGGCAATGCCGAGTACATCGAGGATGCACACTTTCGCCTTGGCGATCACGTCGGGGGAGAGGTGATCAAAACGCAGGCCCTGCGCATAGCGCGCCAACCCTGCAACTATCGTCTCCATGGGCGCCTCGGTCTCTGATTCAAGGAGGGGTAGGCTCGCGGACACACTCAATACATCGGCTTGCCGTCGAAGTCCGCCTGCAGTGCACGCAGCAGCGGTTTCAAGTCGGGCAGCCGATCGATGCGGCTGATCATGTCGAGCGCTTCCTCGATCTGTGCCGGCCCGAGGATGTCCTGGCTGCATTCGCGAAACTTCTGCGCGAGGTCGTCCCACGAAGCAGGATCTTCTGACCAGCCCCGCGCGCTGGATCGTGCGGTACGCAACACCGTACCGTTCTTCAGGGTTACCGACATTCGCATCTCGCCCCAGTTGACCCCGTCCTGACCCCACTGTCCCCAATGGTGCTTGAGATCATCGGGGACATGCACCGCCACGCGCTTCATCATCGACTGCACATCAGGCCGGTTGACCCGCTCATCAGTGTATTGCGCGAGACCAGCATGCCGGTCGAGCAACGACACCGCCATGCTGTAGGGCAGACAGAACCGCGCCTTGTGTGAATCGAGTGCCTCGGAGTACGGCGCGATAGCCAGACATTGCGGAGTGCATTCCAAGTCAATCCTTTCGACATCCTCGGATCGAATGTCGCTACTCTTCGCGAGGTCGATCATTGCGTCGATCGACGACCCCGGCGCGGTCGACCCCGGATGTAACCGCACCAGCGTAGTGTTCTCCGCGAGTTCCCAGCGCTCGCCGAGTCGATCGATCATCTTCGGCAGGTCGTGCTGGCCGAAACCGTTGAACGTATCTGCGAGCCCGAAGCGGTCGTGCCCTTCGACGACATCGTCGCTGCCCTCGATGATGTCCGGATTGACCTTGAAGCCCTTCGCCGCGAGCATCGTCGCAAAAATTCCGCAGCGAACCCCGTGACCGACGTGAAACGCCTTGCCCATCGAGCCGACGTTCTTGCGCAGCCCTGAGCCTTCCGAAGCGGCGATGCTCATCGCCATTCGCATCGTCATCGGGTCGTGGCCCATCAGCCGACTGCCGATCACGGCAACGCCGATACCCCCCAGGATGCCGTTCGGATGCCACCCGCGATCGAGCAGCCACGGCCGCATCCCTCGCGCGATGCGCGACTCGATCTCGAAGCCGAAGACGAACGCGTTCAACATTGCCTTGCCGTCTGCGCCAAGCCACTCCGCGAGCGCGAGCGCACCGGGCACCAGGCAGACGCTGGCGTGGGTTACGCTCTTCGTGTAGTCGTCGTACTCGAGCGCGTGCGCGCTTACGGCGTTCACGTAACCTGCCTGTTCGACATTGATCCGTTCGGTCCGGCCGATGACCGCACAGTGCGGGTTGCCGCCCAGTTGGGTGGCGACCTCGAGCGAGATGATCGAGGATCGATGACGTGACCCAGCGACCGCGACCGCCAACGTGTCGAGAAACCTGAGTTTCGCTGAAGCAAGCGCGGCAGCGGGGATCTCGTCGTCTGCGGTTTCGACCGCGAATTGGCCAAGTGCGGCCGTGACCCTGATTGGCATGATCCGATCCCTTACCCGTGTTTGGAGTAGGAGGGAACCCTCTTGCAGCTCAAGACGATCCCTGCCGAATGGTTGACACACTCACGCGTTCCCCGCGCGTGATCTGCTGCGACGGCCCATCATGCAAAGCTCGTGCCGTGGACGCTGACGTCACGCCGTCGCCCCTCACACGCGAGGGTCATACACGAATCGTCGCACCTTCGTGGCGACGACGCGTGCGGCGTCTCCGTGCGCCGGATTGATGAGGACGTTGTACTCCTCCTCGATCACGACCGAAGGCACGGCCAACAACGCATTTCGCCCGTTCGCAAGCCAGGCCGATCCCAGCTCGCGGGAGACCATCCCTTCCGGAATCGCATTCCACCCGACCGGTAATGGCGTCGCCGCGCTGGCGCGGTCCTTCCACACATCGTCCGGCACCTCGAGTCGCACCAGGCAGCGGTTGAAAGGAAGCCGGGCGCCCGCTTTGCCCAGATGCGCGCGCGTCTCCCAGGCGGCGAGCGATATCGATGTCGACGTGTAGGTGACGTGTTCTCGCGGCTTGTTCCACCGCGCCCCCTTCGCGGCGGCACCCTTGCCGTCCATATCGGCGGCATTCCACTGCGGCGTGTCGGCGGCGATGCGCCAAAGGTGGACCGTCATCCGGGCAAGCCACCACGCATTCGTTCGAGCAACTCCTCCACCGCGCGTTGACCCTCCGGATTGCGCAACATGTCGGCAGGCGATCTGCCTCCGAGCTCCGGAAGCGGATCACCCAACCACTGGCTGACCCAAGCTTCGAGATCGAAGTCGGCCGACATCTCATTCCCACCGTCCTCGATCAGCCGTTGCAGCGTCGCAAAGATGCGCAGGAACCCCATCATTCGATGACCCGCCACTTCCGGGAGGGACTCCTTTGCTTCTTCCTTGCGCCGGAAAGTGGTCTCGGGCACGCCGATCAGACTCATCACCGACGCCGCTGTGTTGCCGAAAGCCGCCGCATACAGCAGCACTATGTCTGTCGGTACGCCCCGCTCGACCGCATCGTACAAAAGAATCGGGGGACCTTCTTTAACCCGGTGAAGAAGCGTCCGTAAGGATTCCTTCGGGTCTCGTTCCAGATCACGCTTGTTGAGATCCCAGAACGTCGTAGCGGAATACCTGCGAACCGACGGCTCGTTGAGCGAGCGGGGAACGCTCAACTTGCCGCCGACCACCGCAGGCATCGCGGATTTAGCAGGCTTGTTCGATGCACGGCTTCGCTTTCGCGGGGGATGGACGCTGCCCGGACAGTCGAAAGCATTCATGGCGCCTCCAATTGGGTAGAATCGTACCACCAGATGGCGAGTCGTGGACAAGATTTCAGCTGTCACCAATCTCGACCCCTCTTCGCGGCCGGGGCTGCCAGCGATCTCGCAGGCCGTGCAGTTACCAGCTCCGCCGGCGCTTGTTCGCGCCTGCGGGCCTCGCGGCTGAGCGATCGAGTTTCATCAAGGCCGCGGTCAACAAGATCGTGGCCGGCGCGGAGATGACGAAGTTGTCGAGGATCAGGTGCACAGCCCGGGTCACCGACGGGCGCGCCGCTGCGCGGTCTGTTGCCGCGCGCGAGCGAGCGCTACCGGAAGATGGCGATAACCCCAGGCGTGGCGTCGGAATGATCGACGCTTCGCACAAGATGGCTGCTGCAGTCAGCCTGGCAGCAGCCGGGACCGGTGCGTAACGGCAAGCACGGGGGCGCGGCTGGCTCCCGTATGCCAGTCGTATATCGCGCACGGCGGTTTACACGACCAGACTTGTCAGGCCCTCAGCGCCTGTGCCACGCCGATCATGCTGTCGCGGGTCACCAGCGCGGCGAGCCTCGACTCGTCCCACCCGTCGGTGCCGGGCGGACGCAGTGGTATCACCAGATAGCGCATGTCGGCGGTCGAATCGACCACCCGTATCCCGCATGCCGGCGGCAGCTCGGTACCGAACTCCTTCAACACCGCACGCGGCTCGATCACGACGCGCGCGCGGTACTCGCGGCTCTTGTACCAGGCCGGCGGCACGCCCAGGATACTGCGCGGATAACATGAGCACAGCGTGCAGCAGACCACGTGATGGACCTGTGCCGTGTTCTCCAGCACAGTAAATTCGGGGGTATCGACCAGGTCGAGCGCGAACGATGCGCCGAGCGTCGGCTTCGCTGCAGCGAGCAGGTCGCGCCGGAACGCCTCATCGATCCAGGCGCGCGCGACGATGCGTGCGCCCAGTGCCGGGGTGCGCGACTCGGTGGCATCGATCTGGCGCTGCAGTTCCGCGGCGCTGAATACGCCCTGTTCGATGAGTAGTTCGCGGAGCGCGCGCTCGAGGAGCAGCGACTCGGGCCGGTACCCATCGAGATCGTCGACCGGCGCATGCGGATGCCCATGCGGCGACCCGCGATCCCCGCCGTCGTGGTCGTGGTCGTGGTCGTGGTCGTGATCGTGATCGTGATCCTCGTCGTGGTCGTGGTCGTCACCGGCGCTCATCAATGCTCCCCTGCCAGAGGTTCGAGCCAGTGCTCGAACAGATCGGCGGTGATCCGGTACGGCGGCTCGCGCAGGCGCTCGCCCCACACTTCAGCAGAATCGAACTCGACCTGGTAGAGCGCGAGCAATGGCAGGCCCGGGCGGTGATAGGCGAGTTGTTCGGGGTTCGGGTAGTCGCCGAGCCGACGCACGACCACGCCCTGTTTGCCACGCAGGTAGTGCGGCGTGCGGCAGTGACCCTGCGGCCAGGCCGCACGCACGCGCACGCGCGCACCGACAGGCATCGATGCCGGATTCATGAACCGGTTCTCTGGGGCTGTTGCAGCTGCGCGATCCGATCCTGCAACTGCGCCTCGCTCACCAGCCCGCGCTCGACCGCCAGTTGCCGCACCGCGCGCAGCCAGCGTTCATAGTAGGTCAGGCCGTGATACTCGGCCGGCGACAGCGACTCGATCGACCGGCGCATCGCATCGACGGTGAAGTGCCCCGTACGCGGATGCGCGAGCAGCCGGAGCATCGCATCCACCCGCTGGTCGAACAGCGTACGCGAGTGCGCGTCGCGGTCGATCGGCCCGGCCGGATCGCCGCCGAGGTCGTGCACGGCATGGCCGTCTTCGCTCACGCTGTCACCCATGTCGTCGTTTTGCGGTCGCTCCGCGATCACTCCGCCTTGATCCCGGCTGCGCGAATGATCTTCCCTAGCGTGTCTATCTCGCTCTTGATGAAGGCTCCGAACACCTCCGGGGTACTCGACCAGGGTTCGGCGTAGAGCGTGGCCAACCGCTCCTTCAGCTCAGGGGTCGCGAGCGCGCGACCGATCTCGGCGTTGATCTTCATCACCACCTCTCGCGGCGTACCACGGGGCGACACCAATCCCCACCACTGCAGGATACGGTAGCCGGGCAGGCCCTGTTCGGCCAGGGTCGGGATCTCCGGCGTGAGGCTGTGCCGGTTCGGGCCGGTGGTACCGATCGCGCGCAGCCTGCCCGACTTCACCAGCGGCATCGCAGCGAGCATGCTACTGCCCGAGAAAGTCACCTCGCCGCTCGCAAGCGCGGCCAGTGCGGGGACTGCGCCCTTGTACGGCACGACGGTGAACTCGAACTTGCCCATGGCCCGGAACAGCTCGCCGGTCAAGTCGCCGGTCGACCCCCGCCCAGGCGAGCCGAAGTTGAACTTGCCCGGATTGCTGCGCGCGAAGGCGATCAGCTCCTGCGCCGTCTTCGCAGGCACCGACGGGTGGACCGTCAGCACCTGGGGTGCCGTGGCGATGCCGCCGAGCGGGGTGAAGTCGCGCAGCACATCGATCGACAGCTTCTCGTACAGCGACGGCAGGCTGGCCAGCGCCGGCTCGGCCAGCATCAAGGTGTAGCCGTCGGCGCCGGCACGCGCGGTCAACTCTGCGGCGATCAGGCCGCCGGCCCCGGTGCGGTTGTCGACGATCGTCGTCTGACCCCAGGCCTGGCTGAAGTGCGCGCCGATCGTGCGCGCCATCACGTCGGCGGCGCCCCCCGCCGCGAACGGCACGACGAAACGCACCGGCTTCGAGGGAAAGGGCTGGGCGGCATGCGCAGCCAGTGCAAGCAGAGCGAGCGCTGGGGCGCAAAGGAGTCGGGCAAACACTGCCGGGTGCGAGAGGATGGACATCGGCATTTCCGAAAGTCGTTCGATAGGGAACGGTTCGCCGCCATTGTCGCTCTGCAGCGGTCTACACGCCGCTACGTTGGACATGGTCATAGAGGATCAGCGCTCGCGCGCACCCGACGCGCCGTACCAGAGCCCGGCGAACTGGAAGGAAAGCTCGCGGTGGTGCCGCACGGACAGCAGGTACACGACCTTGCCCGTCGTGTCCGCGGTGTACAGGATCAGGTAGTCGCCGTGCAGGTACTCCCGCAGTGCGTCGGACGCGCCGGAAGGCAGCGCTGCCAGTCGAGCAAGCGCCTCGGTCGACTGCGGAGGCTGGTCGAGGTAACGCCGGCCCATGCGTGGGAAGCGATGCAGGTTGGGGATGACCGTGGCGCGCAGCTCGGCCAGCAATCTGTCGAATGCGAAGGCCGCGTCGGCCTCGCCCAGAAAGGCCTCGATCGCCTCTAGCCTATCCTGGAAGCTGGCGGTCAGCTCGACCCGGAACAACGGGTCAGCCACGCTTCCTTGCGGCCGGGGCGGCATTCACGCTGCCCTTGCCGGCGACGTCGCCGGGCCGGGCACGCCGCTTCTGGAGCACGGCGATCGCCTCATCGGCGTCGTGGGTCCGCCCGGCAGCGATGTCCTCCAGACCTCGCCTAGCGTCGTCGATCAACAGCAGGTGGATGCGCTCACGCTCCAGGCGGTGGTAGTAGTCGAGCCGGTCGGCGTCGATGAGGGCCACGTAGCTCTCGCCGTTCTTGGTGATGATCTTCTCGGCGCCGGCTTTCACCTGGTCGGCCAGCTCGGACAGGTTGGCGCGCGCCTGGGTGAACGGCACCACGTCGCTGGCAGAAATGCTCATGACAGGCTCCTAGACAATTACAGAATCCTGTGCAGTCTAAGCGCCTTTGGACGACACGGCAAACCGCCGCACGGCGTCGGGTTAAGGGCGGGCGCAGCCTGCGTCAGCGAACCCTCGACGCGGCGCCGGGGCGCCCACACGCTGCAACTCGCGCGATTGGCGCCGAAGTGGACGGGGTTGTGCGGAACCGGCCGGGACGCCGAAGACTGCCCGAGACCCTGTTACATCTGGTCGATCAGCACTTGGCCGATCATCGACGACGAAGCGCGATGACCATCGCCTCAGGGCCCGTCCGCAGGCGTGACTTCCGCGCCGACGCGCTCGACGATCAACCGGTAATGCTCGGGCCTTCGATGCGCGGCGAAATCGAACATCGTGCGCTTGAGATCGGTGGCGAGGTCGATGTCGGCGTTGAAACAGATCACCTCGTCGTCCTCGCTCATTGACCGGGCGGCGATCTCGCCGGTCGGCGCGACGATCACCGAATGGCCGAACATCCGATTGCCGTCCTCGGAACCGCACTTCGCGGTTTCGACCAGCCAGGTCGCGTTCTGAAAGGCCATCGACTGCGCCATGATCAGATGATGATGCACACGCAGCGCGGGCGGCTCCGGATAATGGAGGTTCGCGCTCGGCGTATTGAAGCCGAGCGCGACGATCTCGGCACCCTGCAGCGCGAGCACGCGGAACGCCTCCGGCCACCTCCGGTCGTTGCAGATCAGCATACCGGTGATCGTGTCCATGAATCGCCAGACGCGGAACCCCAGGTCACCGACTTCGAAGTACTTCTTTTCCAGGTGCTGAAACGCAGCCTCCGGTTTGTGCTCGGCATGGCCGGGAAGATGGATCTTCCGGTACTTGCCGACGATCGACCCATCCGGCCCCACCAGGATCGCGGTGTTGAAGCGACGCAGGCGCCCCTGGTCGGCGACGAGTTCCGCATAGCCGATGTAGAAGCCGATGCCGAGCCGCTTCGCTTCGTCGAACAACGGTTGCGTCTCGCCGGACGGCATCGTCTGCTCGAAGAACCTCCGGTCGACTTCGTCGATATCGTCGTACCAGTACCGCGGAAAGAACGTCGTGAACGCGAGTTCGGGAAAAACCACGAACCGGGCCCCCATGCCGTGGGCTTCGCGCAGCAGCGCGAGCAGGCGCCGCGTCGAAGACGTGCGCGTATCGGACAGATGCAGCGGCCCGAGTTGCGCCGCCGCGAGCTTCAGACGCCGGGTCATACGCAGACTGCCGAACGATGACTGATCATGCGGCGCGCTCGAGTTCAGGCAGAGCGCGGGTAAACAGGCGCCGCCCACGCTTGAATCCCGCCAGCGGCAACGCGCACTTCGCGATGATGTCGCCCGGCGTCGCTGCGTTCCACACAACCAGATCCGCAGCCTTGCCTACTTCGAGCCCGTAATCGTCGATGCGCAGCGCCTCCGCCGCGCGCCCGGTGATCATCTCGAAACATACGCGCAGATCATGCTGTCCATAGCGTTGCACGGTGTGCGCGTAGAGGTTGACGATGCGCGTCAGCGAGCAGTCTCCATACGGCGTGAACGGGTTCAGCACGTTGTTGGTCGATATCGTGCAGTTCGCGCCGTTCTCGATCAGCGTGTTCGCATCGGTCACGCCACGCAGCACGCTGTGCTCCATGTGCCGTCCGCCGTTGTACAGGTCGGTCGCGGGCAGCACCGCGAGCGATACGCCGGACGCCGCAAGCCGTCGTCCGATCGCGGCCTGCTCGCGCACCGGCAGGCACGACAGCTTCGAGCCGTGCCCGAACGCGACCCGGCCCTGCCAGCCGATGCGATCGGTGATCTCGCACACCTGCGGATAATCCATGTCGTCGATCTCGTAGCCGCCATCGAGATGGAAGTCGACATCGATGTCGTACTGCTGCGCCAAATCGAACACACGACGGATCTGCGCCGGCCCGTCTCTGTCGTAGCGGATGCCGCCGCCGACCACCGTCGCACCGCGATCGAGGCAAGCGACCAGATTCTCGTCGGCCCCGGGCACGTCGGTCCACCCCTCCTGCAGAAACACGCACGACTGGAGGTCGATCGCCCAGGCGTAGTCTTTCCGCAGCTGTTCGATCGCCTCGAACCCGAGCAGGCCGACATTGGGATCGACCTCGATCTGCGTGCGCATGTGGGTGACCCCGTGCAGCAGACACTGCTCGAGTGTGGCTTGCGCGCGCGTGTAGATATCCTCGGCGGTGAAGGTGTGCTTGATCGATGCGGTGCGCTCCATGTGGTCGCGCACCATGCGGTCGGGCTGCACCGGCACCCGATCGACGATCATCGCCTTGTCGAGGTGGAAGTGGCTCTCGATCAATCCGGAGGACACCATTTTGCCGCGCGCATCGTGTTCCGGCCCGCTGGCCGCGAGCGCGGGAGCCAGCGCGACGATGACGCCGTCGCGTACGCCGATGTCCACCGGCGGAGCATCCGCTGCGGCGGTCGCGAGCCGGGCGTTCCGGATCACGAGATCGAGTGCCATGGTCATCTCAGCCCCTGTGTCCCGTTGATGGCAAACGCAGCACGCACAGTCGCCGCGCGGTGGTGCGAACGACCTAGATCTTGGTCAGGTCGAGTGTCGAGGCGGCGAACAGTTCCTCGGGCGACACCTTGCGCGCCGACAAGCCCTGGTCGAAATGATAACGGGTCAACGTCTCGAGCACATGCCGATTCGCCTCGAAACCGTAGCTCCAGTAGTCGTCGCCCATCAATGCCTTCGCCGCATGAAACTCGGCCACGGCCCACGGCAGGCTCACGAACAGGTGCCCGATCTGCCCGAGTTCATAGAGCGACTGCGCGCGCGCGAGCATGAACGCCTTGAACACGCTGACCGGCAACCAGGGGTGTCGCTCGGCGAGCGAGCGCCGGATCCCTATCACGTGCATCGTCGGGAAGATCTTCGTGCGTCGGAAATAGTCTTCCTCGGTACGGCGATAGTCCGGGAACAGGCGCGCGACATTCGGCACGCCGCGCTCGAAACACGACGGCGCCCGCGCGCTGATCACCGCGTCGATCTCGCCGGCTTCGAGCATTCCGGATAGCGTCTTCCCGTCTGCGACCTGCTGCAGGTCGATCGCAGGCGGCAGCGCGAGCGGCGCCCGCTCTAGACGTCCGGCTTCCTCGACGCCACCCCGGCGCCAGTGGATCGATTCCGGCGTGACGCCGAAGTCGTCCTGCAGGATGCCGCGAATCCATACGTTCGCGGTGATCTGGTACTCCGGCAGGCCGACCGTCTTGCCCGCGAGATCCTGCGGACGATCGATGCCGCGGTCGGTGCGGATGTAGATACCCGAGTGACGAAACAGGCGCGAGACGAACGCTGGCACCCCGACATACTCGTTCGCGCCGCGCGAGGTGAGCATCGTGTGGCTCGACAGCGATATCTCCGAGATGTCGAACTCGCGAAACGAGAACGCGCGATGAAACGCTTCTTCGGGTTCGATGTTGACCGCCAACACCTCGCAGCCCTCGATCTGCACCCGTCCGTCGAACAGCGCGCGCGTGCGATCGTAGTCGCAGCACCCCATGCTCACCTGCAGTTTCGCCACTTCGTCGTCTCCTCGGTCGCCGCGCGGCACGGGGTCACCGGGCCGTTCGCTCTGACTGCGTGCCCCGGTGATACCCCGCACGGCGCGCGGGCATTCGTCATCGACGCGCGACTGCGTTAGCGCAGCCGCGCGCATCATTCGTTCAATCGCTGGCCTTCACCCCGTACTGCTTCACCGCCTTCGACCAGCGCGTGACCTCGGTGCCGAGGAACTTCCCGAATGCCTCGGGCGAGGCCGGGTTCAGATCGTAGCCACGCTCGCGCAGCAGCTGTGCCGCCTGGCCCCCGGACAGCACGTTGTTGAGCGCACCGTTCAACTTCACGACGATCGGACGCGGCGTGCCCGCAGGCGCGAGCATGCCGAACCAGCCGCGGATCTCGAACCCCTTGAAGCCGACCTCGTCGAGCGTCGGCACCTCCGGGGTCTGCGCGAAGCGCTTGATCGAGGTGACCGCGATCGCGCGCAGCTTGCCCGCCTTGACCTGCGGCAGCGCCGCGCCCGGTCCGGTGAAGCTGGTCTGCACTTCGTTGCCGATCAACGCCGCCATCAGCGGACCCGACCCGCGATAGGGCACATGCGTCATGTTCAACTTGGCGACCGAATAGAACAGCGCCTGCGAGACATGCGCGATCGCCGATCCCGAGCCGAAGTTGTACTTGTTCGGGTTCGCCTGCACGAGCTTGATGAACTCCGCCATCGAGGTCGCCGGCACCGAGGGGTGCAGGGTGATCAGGTAGGGCTGCTCGACCAGGATCGCGATCGGCGCGAAATCTTTCAGCACATCGAACGGCGGCGGATCGATCAGCGCCGGCGAGATCACCGTCGCCGCATCGACGATCGTCAACGTGTAGCCGTCGTTGCTCGCACGCGCGCCGAGTTGGGTGCCGATCACACCCTGCGCGCCCGCACGGTTGTCGATCAGTACCTGCTGGCCGAGTTGCTCGGACAGCTGCGGCGCGATCGCGCGCATCACGAAATCGGTACCGCCGCCGGGCGGGAACGGCACGATGACCCGGATCGGCTTGATCGGATAGGCCGCCGCGACCTTGTCCGCGGCGACGGCTCCGCTCGCGGCCACCGCCAACGCCGACAGCAGAACCAGCGACAGCGCTCGAATGCGCTCGACCTCCGGGGGGACTCTACACAGCACGATGCACTTCTCCTTCACTGTCGACGTCCTCCGTTGGCGCTTCGCACGCATCGTTCGCGTGTCCCGCATCCAGCCCCGACTATAGCTTGCCGCGCGCGGACGGTGCGCCTGCCGGGCGCGACCCCGCCACCGGTGGCGGCAGCACGATCTGCGTCTGCGTGATCAACGCCACCATCCGCCCGTCGGCGTTGGTGACCCGCGTCTGCCAGACGTTGGTGCTGCGCCCGACATGCAACGGTGTCGACACCCCGGTCAGCACCGGCCCCTCGCCTGCAACGAAGAAGTTGGTCTTCGATTCGATCGTCGTCGTGCGCCAGCCCGGTACGAGGTTCATCACGGTACCCGCCGCACCCAGAAAATCCGCGAACGCCATCAGCACGCCGCCATTGACCCGCTGCCCACGGTTCATGTGATGTGGCTTGATCGGCAGACGCGCGACCACCTTCTTGCGCGTCGCCGAGTCGAGTTCGATGCCGAGCCGGCGCGCCGGCGGCGCGGCGAGCATCGCATGCACGCCGTCGATGCCGTTGACCTGGGGTGCGGTTCGGGGAGGCGTGCGCGGATGCTTCAAGCCATACATGAGATTCGCTCCTTCGTCGGTGCAGGACAGCCGCGCACGATACAACAGTGACCGTCATCGTTGGCGTGCATCTCACACACGTCGCCGCGCATTCCGCCGCGCGCAGTCGAAATCCCCTTCGACGCTTTGACTGGGCGCGGGCGCTGGCCGACAATCGCGCGCTTCGCATGGCGCGCGCAGCACCCTCCCCGACATGTCAGACCCCGATAACGAGTCCCGCCATGAGTCAGCTCGCCCACCTCTGACCGGATCCGACGCCGGGACCGGGCGCGTGCCCGCGCGTCTGCGCCCGTTGCGCAAGGTGCTGCAGACCGTGCTGCGCGGCGTGTTCAGTGTCCTGTTCCGCGTGCGCGTGCAAGGCGATGTCACGCAGTTCGATGCGCCGCGCCTGCTGGTGGTCGCGAACCACGAATCGTTCCTCGACGGTCTGATCCTCGGCCTGTATCTGCCGCTCGACCCGGTGTTCGTCGTGCACACCGGTGTCGCGCGCAACCGATGGTTCCGCATCGTACTGTCGCTGGTCGACTATCTCGCGGTCGACCCGACCAGCCCGATGGCGATGAAGACGGTCGTCCGACTGGTCGAGACCGGACGTCCGGTGGTGATTTTTCCCGAGGGCCGCATCACAGTCACCGGCAGCCTGATGAAGGTCTACGACGGTCCGGCGTTCGTCGCTGCGCGCACCGGTGCGACGCTGCTGCCGGTGCGTCTGGACGGCCCGGCGCGTACCTTTTTCAGCCGCGTGTCGGGCAAGTATCCAAAGCGGTTGTTCCCGCCGATCACGATGTCGATCCAGCCGCCGACGCGCATCGAGATGGCGAGCGAGGGCTCGGCGAAGGCGCGCCGGCGCAAGGCCGGCGAGGCGATGCGGCGCGTGATGCAGCAGATGCTGTTCAGCTCGCAACCGAAGGTGAGCCTGTATTCGACGCTGCTCGATGCGATGGACGTCTACGGCCGCGGCCATCGTGTGGTCGAGGACGTGAAGCGGATCGAATACTCGTACGCGGACCTGCTGAAGATGACGCTGGCGCTCGCGCGCCTCGCGTCGCGCCACACGCGCGAAGGCGAGCGGGTCGGCGTGCTGCTGCCCAACCTCGCGACCACGCTGGGCCTGTTGATCGGCCTGTCGGCGGTGAAGCGGGTGCCGGCCATGCTCAATTTCACCGCAGGCACCGATGGCATGCAGAGCGCGTGCCTCGCGGCTGATATCCACACCGTGTTCACTTCACGCCAGTTCCTCGCCCAGGCGAAGCTCGAAGCGACGGTGGCGGCGCTGCGCGATATCCGGGTGCTTCATCTCGAGGACCTGCGCGCCGGCTTCGGCCTCGGCGACAAACTGTGGCTGGTCGCGATGATGACCTTTCCGCGTCTGGTCGCGCGCAGGGTCGACCCCGAGGACGCGGCGGTCGTGCTGTTCACGTCGGGCTCCGAAGGCAAGCCGAAGGGGGTGGTGTTGTCGCACCGCGCGCTGCTGTCGAACATCGCACAGGTGCGCTCGGTCATCGATATCGCGCCCACCGACAAGGTGCTGAACGCGCTGCCGATGTTCCACTCGTTCGGCCTGACCGGCGGCGCGCTGCTGCCGGTCGCCACCGGCACCGGCGTATTCCTGTACCCGTCGCCGCTGCACTACCGGGTGATTCCCGAAGTGATCTACGACCGCGGCTGCAGCGTGCTGTTCGGCACCAGCACGTTCCTCGGGCAATACGCGAAGCAGGCGCACCCGTACGACTTCTACCGGCTGCGCTATGTCGTCGCCGGCGCCGAGAAGCTTTCCGATACGGTGCGCGATCACTGGGTCGAGAAGTTCGGCATCCGCATCCTCGAGGGCTACGGCGCAACCGAGACCGCGCCGGTGATCGCGGTCAACACGCCGATGGCCTACCGCCGCGGCACCGTCGGTCAGTTGCTGCCGTCGATCGAAGGGCGCCTGGTGCCGATTCCTGGCATCGAGCGCGGCGGCATGCTTCACGTGCGCGGGCCCAACCTGATGTCCGGGTACCTGCGCGTGGACAATCCGGGGGTGCTCGAACCGCCGAAGTCGAGTCTGGGCGATGGCTGGTACGAGACCGGCGACGTCTGTGCGATCGACGACGACGGGTTCGTGACCATCCTCGGACGCGTCAAGCGCTTCGCGAAGATCGCCGGCGAGATGGTGTCGCTCGAAGTCGTCGAGACGCTCGCTGCCACCGCTTCCCCCGCGGCCCAGCATGCCGCGACCGCGATTCCCGATCCGCAGCGCGGCGAGACGATCCTCCTCCACACGACCGACGCTGCGTTGCGACGCGAGCACCTGCAGCAGTCGGCCCGTGCCAGCGGACTGCCTGAGATCGCGGTACCGCGCACGGTCGTGCATCTGGACCCGTTGCCACTGCTCGGTACCGGCAAGATCGATCACGCGGCGCTGCGCGCGCGTGCGCTCGCAGCCGTAGCCTGAAGCGGCGTCGACGTACGGCATTGCGCCGACGCGCTCAAGTCGGGGCGCAGCCGGACGATAACGTGTGATACGCGCGTACGTTCGCGCGCCGCACCAGGTTCTCCATGCCCGTGACTGCCACGACCGATATTGCCCCTGCGCAACGCAGCGAGGGCGCCGCCTCGGGATCGGGGGGACGGCCGCCGCACGCCGGCCTCACGAGCCTCACCCGTGCGCTGCCGGCACGCATCGGCCGCTTCGAGGTGAGCCGGGTACTCGGCCGCGGCATGCAATCGGTCGTCTATCTTGCGCACGATCCGTTGCTCGAGCGCGAAGTGGCGATCAAGACGCTGCCCCACACCGCCGCAGCCGACGCACGCCAGCTGCTCGGCGAAGCGCGCATCGCCGGCCGCCTGCGTCACCCGCATATCGTGCCCGCGTTCGATGTCGGCGAACACGAAGGCCACCCGTATCTGGTGTTCGAGTTCGTCGACGGCGACACGCTCGCGGGGTATCTGAAGATCCACGGCGCGCTGCCGGCGGCGCGTGCGATCGCGATGATGGTGCGCATTCTCGATGCGGTCGGCTACGCGCACGAGCAGGGGGTGGTTCACCGCGACCTGAAGCCGGCGAACATCATGGTCGACGAGAACGACTACCCGCGCGTGATGGACTTCGGTATTGCGCTTCGCGTCAGCGGCCCGTCGATTCCCGACATGACCCTGGTCGGCACACCGGCCTACATGGCCCCGGAGTACGTGAAGTCGGGTGCGAGCACCTCGGCCAACGACCTGTTCGCGTGCGGCCTGCTGCTCGGCGAGATGTTGACCGGGCGCCGGGTGATCGTCGCGGCGAACGCGATCGAGGCGATCCATGCGCTGTTGAACGATCCGATCGAGTTGCCCGACGCGCCGCAACCGATCGACGAGCGCCTGTGCGCGGGACCCGGCACAGCGCTTCGCCTCGGCCGCGGAAATGAGCGCCGCGCTCGAAACCTGTCTCGCCGACACGCAGGCCGGCGTTCCCGCCGTCGTGACCCGGAGCGCTGACAACAGCACGCTCGAATTCCTGCTGCGGCGGATGCGCCATCGCACCGACTTTCCCGCGCTGTCGACCGCGATCTCTGCGGTCAACCGCGCGCTCGCCTCCGACAGCGAGAACATCGCGAAACTCGCCAACACGATCCTCCAGGATTTCGCGCTGACCAACAAGATCCTGCGGCTCGTCAACTCGGCGGGGTTCAGCGGGATGGGCGGTGGCAAGATCAGCACGATCTCGCGCGCGGTGCAGATCCTCGGCTTCGATCAGGTACGCAACATCGCGGTCAGCCTGATGCTGTTCGAGCACCTGCAGAACAAGGCGCAGGCGACCGCGTTGCGCGACCAGTTCGTGATGACGCTGTTCGCCGGTGTGATCGCGCGCGCGGCCGCGCCTAAAGCCGCGCTGCGCGATCCGGAAGAGGCGTTTGTCTGCGCGCTGTTTCACGACCTCGGTCGACTGCTGTGCCTGTTCTATTTCCCGGAAGAATGGAGCGAGATCGAACGCCTGGTCACCGAAGAGCACCGCGACGAAGACACGGCGGCGCAGCGCGTTCTGGGTGCATCGTTCGAACAGCTCGGCGTGGGCACGGCCGAGGCCTGGGGGTTTCCGACGCGTATCTCGTTCAGCATGCGCGCGCTACCCAAGGGACCGGTGCGCAAGGCGGCATCCCCCGATGAAGGGATGCGTACGGTATCGAGCTTCGCGTCCGAGGTCGCTGCGGCCGCCGGCTGTTCGCCGACCGAGCGCGCAGCAGGCTTCGCGCGCATCGGCGCGCGTTTCAAAGGCGCGTTGCCGTTCGACAGCGCGCAGATCGGCGATCTCGTTCAGCAATCGCTGGCAGGACTGAGCATGTACGCGGCGGCGTTGAATCTGAATCTTTCGCAAAGCAGTTTCGGCCGCGCGCTGATGAGCAGCGCGAAGGCCGGAAACGCCGCGGCGGGACGCGGCACCGGTAGCGACCCCGACGGCGAGAGCGCGGTCGACACGACCGATATCGCAGTATTGCAGGAGGCCGACGCCGACCCGGCCGGGGGCGAAGCCGGGGTGCCGGTCGATCCTCAAGAGGCGCTGTCTTCGGGAATCCAGGACCTGAGCAACGCGCTGGTCGACGGCATGCCGATGAACGAGGTGTTGCGCATCGTGCTCGAGACGATGTTCCGGGCGATCGGTTTCCGGCGCGTGCTGTTATGCGTGCGCGACGTGCGCGAAGGGGCGATGACGGGACGCTTCGGGTTCGGCGACGACGTCGCCGCGATCGCCAAGCGTTTCCGTTTCCCGATGCAGTTCAAGCCCGACGTGTTCTTCGCCGCGCTGTCGAAGAACGCCGACATCCTGATCAACGACATCGACGATCCGAAGATCGCGGCGCGCATACCCGAGTGGTACCGCAGCGCGGTCGGCGCAAAGAACTTCATCGTGTTCCCGCTGGTCGTCAACGAGAAGCCGTTCGGGATGATCTATGCCGACTGCGAACGCCCCGGGCAGATCGACATCTCGCCGAACGTGTTGAAGCTGTTGCGCACGTTGCGCAATCAGGCGGTGCTCGCGATCAAGCAGGGGCGTTGATCCCGGTCGACGCGATCGACGCATAGCGCCGCTGGTGGCGACCCGCTGAGCGCCGAGCGCATTTCAACGGCGCCGCGACTTCCAGGTGCGATACCAGTCGAGCACCTGCGGCAGCACGCGCGCGGCGAGCCGCGCCTTCGGCACGCGCAACGCCTGCCACGCGGCCCACAGACGAAACCCGTTGCGCGCGAACCCGAACACACCGCGCGGACGCAGCGCGGCAGCCGCGATCAATCCGATCGCCCACGCCGCCGGATGCTCGCGCAACCAGCGCACGCCGTCGACCGACCGAT
>JACMMK010000207.1 GCA_014379045.1 Burkholderiales bacterium | reverse complement strand
TTGTCTCACGCGCCGGTTCGGCAACCGCCGGCGCGGGCGCAGACGGCGGCTTCGGCGCTGCCTCGGCAGGCATGCCCGTCAACGCCGCGCCCAGACGGTCGAGCAGTTCACGATCGGCGGGCGCAGGCTGTCCCGACGATCCGAGCACGTCGAACATGTCGCGAACGCTGCCGGTGGCCGCCAGGATCACGTCCATCAGCGCGGCATCGAGCGCGAGCGTGCCGTTGCGCAGCATGTCGAACAGGTTCTCGGTCAGATGACACAGCTCGACCAGCGGCTGCACGCCGAGAAAGCCCGCCCCCCCCTTGATCGTATGGAAGCCGCGGAAGATGTGGTTGAGCAGGGCGCGGTCGTCGCGCCGCTTCTCGAGCGCGACCAGCTTGTTGTCGACATCGGCAAGCAGCTCGCCGGCTTCGATCAGAAAGTCGTTCAGCAGGTCTTGGTCGCCGGAAAAATCGCTCATGGCACTCTCGGGTCTGTCATTCGATGGAAACAGCGCTAAGCGGTGCGGCGCCCGCGGCGCGCCGCACCCGACGTACGGCTCAGAAGCCGAGCGACTCGAGCAGTTCGTCGACCTGATCCTGGTTCGCGACGATGTCGGTGCGGCCGGCCCGATCGATCACTGGACCGTTCAGCAGACCTTCGGCTTCCGCGCGCTTCGCCGGAGGCATCTGTTCGACCAGCAGGTGCACCAGCTTGCTCTCGACTTCGTGCGCGGCCTCGGTGATCTTCTTGATGACCTGGCCGGTGAGATCCTGGAAGTCCTGCGCCATCATGATCTCGGTGAGCTGCGCGCACGTCGCCTCGGTAGTGACGGGCACCGAAGCGAGGTAGGTGCGGGTACCGGCGACCAGCAGCTTGAACTCCTCGATCGACAACTGCTTGTCGAACAGGCAATCCCAACGTGCGGTCAGGGCTTTTGCGTCGGCACCGAGCGCCTCCTGCAGCGGCCGCGCCGTTTCGGTGGCGGTGAGCGCGCGTTCGGCGGCCTGCTGGGTCAGCGTCGCCACGTAGGCGAGGCGGTCGCGGGTGTCGGGAATGGTCGCCGCGGCCTGCTGCAACGATTTGTCCAGACCGAGCTCGCGCAGACTGTCGTGCAGCGTGCGCGTGAGTTTGCCGATCTGCTCGAGCATCTCTGTCGGATCGCGCTCGGCGCTGGCGGACGAATCTGCGGCCGCGTCCGGGGCCGCATTGGCGGCGACGATGCTGTCGAACAGGGCTTCGAGGTCGGGAGAATCGTGGGTCGATACGGCGCCGTCGTTCATCGCGTTCAGCTCACTTTTTCCAGGGACTTGAGGATCTTGTTCAGCTTCTCGTCGAGCACCGCCGCGGTGAACGGCTTCACGATGTAACCGTTCGCCTTGGCCTGGGCCGCTTCGATGATGTTTTCCTTTTTCGCCTCGGCGGTGATCATAAGCACCGGCAGATGCGCGAGCGTTGCATCAGCGCGTATCGCGCGCAGCAGTTCGATCCCGGTCATGTTGGGCATGTTCCAGTCGGAGACCACGAAGTCGAAGCCACCGCCCTTCAGCTTGGCAAGCGCCGCGACGCCGTCCTCGGCCTCGTCGACGTTGGTAAAGCCGAGTTCCTTCAGCAGATTGCGCACGATCCGGCGCATCGTGGAGAAGTCGTCGACGACAAGAAATTTCAGGCTTTCCTGGCTCATGAGGGCTCCGTTAGCGCGGTTTGCAGGAATTCGGGGAACGCGTGGGGCACGGCGCGTCAGGCGGCGACGCTTGCGAGCATCGGGCGCAGCGTCTCGGCGAGCACGCTCGCGTCGAACTTCGCGACATAGGCGTCGACGCCGACGCTCTGGCCCATCGCACGGCTCGCGGTGGACGACAGCGACGAGTGCATCACCACGGGGATCGACGCGAAGCGTGCATCGGCCTTGATCAGCTTGGTCAGCACGTAGCCGTCCATCTCGGGCATCTCGGCGTCGGCGAGAACTAGAGCGACCTGCGCCGAGAGCGGCGAGCCGTCGAGATCGGCGCGCGCCGCCATCGCCTGCAGCCGATCCCAGGCCTCGCGGCCGTTGGTCGCATGCAGCGATTTCACCCCGAGCTTGTCGAGCACGTTGTTGATCTCGCGCCGCGCGACCAGCGAGTCGTCGACGAAGAACACGGTGGCTTCATGCGCGTTGTCGACCGGGGCGATCTCGGGCACCAGGGTGTCGCCGTAGACCTGGGCGAGCACATGCTCGACATCCAGGATCGACACCAGGCGCGAGCCGTCGATGCGCGTGATCGCGGTGATCGGACTGTCCGCCGAGGACAGCCGGGTTTCCGGCGGCTTCACCTGGTCCCAGTCGACCCGGATGATGTGCTCGACCTCGTGCACCAGGAACGCCTGGGTGTGCCGGCTGTACTCGGTGATCATCATCGTCTCGCCCGAACTCGCCGAGGCATCGGAGAGCCCCGCGAAAAGCGCGAGATTGACGACCGGAATGATGTTGCCGCGCAGGCTGATCACGCCTTCGACGCCGTGCGGCATGTTCGGCGTGCGGGTGATCTTCGGCGTCTTGGTCACCTCGCGCACTTTGAACACATTGATGCCGAAGGTCTCGCGCGAGCCCAGCGAGAACAGCAGGATCTCCATCTTGTTCGAGCCTGCGAGGCGCGTGCGCGCGTCGACCGAGTCGAGGATGTTCATGTGGTCGGGCTTGTCCATCGATCGATTCTCCTGCGCGCTCAAGCGAGCATCCGTACCAGCGTATCGGCGAGGCGCTGCGGCTCGAACTTGGCGACATAGCCGTCGACGCCCACCGACAACCCCAGCTGATGGTTCGACTCGCCCGACAGCGAGGAATGCATCAACACGGGGATACCCTTGAAGCGCGGATCGCTCTTGATGTGCTTGGTCAGCATGTAGCCGTCCATTTCGGGCATCTCGACATCGGTCAGCACCAGATGCACATGCTGGTTGAAAGCTTCCCCACGGGCCGCCGACTGATCGGCCAGGCGCTGCAGGTCGTCCCAGGCCTGGCGGCCGTTCAACGCGTGGAGGTGGCGCAGACCGAGTGCATCGAGCGTGCGTTCGATCTGCTTGCGCGCGGTGCTCGAGTCGTCGGCAAAGAACACGGTGCGTTCGCTGCCCTGCATCGGCCGCAGATGGTTGAAGACGTCCTGATCCTCCTGCCCCCCTGCATCGGCGAGCACCTTCTCGACATCCATCATCATCACGAGCCGGCCGTCGCCCAACTCGGTCACGGCGGTGATCAGCCCACCCATCTTCTGCGCGAGCATCGCCGGGGGCACGCGCATCTTCGACCAGTCCAGGCGCAGGATCGTGTCGACGCCGGCAACCAGCAGACCCTGGGTGCGCCCGTTGTATTCGGTGACGATCATCACTTCGGGCGCGGCGTCGTTCGCCACGCCCGTATAGCGCACCAGGTCGAGCACGGGCACCAGCGCACCGCGCAGACTGACCATGCCCCGGACCGCATCGGGCATGTCGGGGGCGCGGGTGATTTCCGGGGCGCGCATCACCTCACGCACCTTGAACACGTTGATGCCGAACGTCTCGGTGCGCCCGGAGCGTGCATCGAGGCCGAGGGAGAACATCAGGATCTCGAGCTTGTTGGTGCCTGCAAGTCGCGTGCGGCCATCGATGTTGT
Organism: Burkholderiales bacterium; assembly: GCA_014379045.1. Lineage (GTDB taxonomy): Bacteria > Pseudomonadota > Gammaproteobacteria > Burkholderiales > CAIKXV01 > CAIKXV01. Next base: position 2,141 of record JACMMK010000207.1, on the reverse strand, counting down.
GCATCAGTTCCGACATTGCGTGTCCTTCCGTCCTGCCCGAGGCGTCGGCGCGCTCACGCGCGGAACTGGTTCACTTGCGAGCTGACGGCTGCGGCGAGTTGCTGCAGGTCGTGCGCCGCCGTCATTGCCGTGTCGATCGACCGCGTCGACTCTTCGGTCATCTGCGCGATGCGTTCGACGTGACGGGCGATATCCTGGCTCGCGGAGCGCTGCTCCGCCGAGGCGGCAGCGATGTCGACGACGTAGCTGCGGGTCGATCCGGCACCGGCCTGGATCTGCGCGAGCGCCTGTTCCACTTCATCGGTGAGGCGCACGCCCTCGTTCACCTCGGCGGTGCTCTGACGCAGCTGCGCCACGGCGCTGCCGACCTCCGCATGGATCGCCGCCGTCAGCGCCGAGATCTCGGTGGTGGAGGCGCCGGTGCGCTCGGCGAGCTTGCGCACTTCATCGGCCACGACGGCAAAGCCACGGCCTTGCTCGCCTGCGCGCGCGGCTTCGATGGCCGCGTTCAGGGCAAGCAGGTTCGTCTGTTCCGAGATGTCGCGGATCACGTCGACGATCGCGGAGATTTCCGTCGAGCGCTTCGACAGCGATTCGATCATCCGCGCCGAATCCTGCACCGATCCCGACAACCGGTTCATCGACTGGGTCGCGGCGCGCATCGTTTCGCGGCCGGTCTCCGACAATGTGGTGGCGGTCTGCGCGATGCCCTGGGTCTCGTTCGCATGGTCGGCGACATGGCTGATGCTGACCGACACCTGCTCGACCGACGCCGCGGTCGAGGACGCCGCCTCGCTCTGCGCACGGGCCTTGGTTGCGATGTCGCCGGTCGCGGCGGCAACACTGGTCGAGGCGGTGGACAGTCGCGCGGCATCTTCCTTCAGCTTGCCGACGGTTGCCTGCCACTGCGCCATCAGCGCATTGAACGCGTGCATCGCCTCGCCCAACTCGTCATGCGACATCGCCGGGGCGCGCGCCGTCAGGTCGTTGTCGCGCTGCGCGGTCACCAGGGCCTGTCGCAACCCGTCCACCGGCTGCAGGATCGACCGGTTGATCAGGAACCAGACGACGAGCAGCAACAGTGCGCTTGCCGCAGTGATGATCGCACTCACGTTGCGGGTGTTCTGGTAGCGCGCAATCGCGGCTTGGTATTCCTTCTTGCCTTCGTCCGCCTGGAGGTTGATCAGCTCGGTGAGCGCGTCGCGCACGCCGGTCCACGAGGTTTCCACTTCGCCGGTGATGAGCGTCTTGGCCGAAGTGAACGTGCCCTCGCGCAGCAATGCCGCCGCCGGCAGCAGGCCCGCGTCGATGAAGCGCTGCAACCGGGGGAGCGTGCGCTTCTGCAGTTCGAGTTCTTCGGGCGTGCTCGCGGTCGCGAGATACGTCTTCAGGTGCGCCTGCGCCTCGGTCATCCGCTGTTCGATGCGCTCGGCGCGGGCCACCCCGGCTTCCCGGGTGTTCTCGATCAGCGCGAACGCGGCGTCTGCGCGCGCGCGTGCGACCATCTCCATTACTGCTGCGATGTGCTGCTGTGCAACCATCCGCTCTTCGTGCACGATGCGCAACGATTCCTTCGCCCGACTGACGCCCTGATATGCCAGTACCGACAGCAACACGATCACCAGCATCGGGCACAGCGCGAGCGCGCCGAGGCGCTGTGCGACGGAAAGACGATTCAGCATGGACAGAACTCCGGAACGGGCGAGATGGGTGGATCAGCGGGCGTGTCGCGGCGCAGGCGCCGGGGGACGTTCCGTTAACGGCAGCAGGCACGACCACTTGAGCAAGCCGGCCGGGGTGGCGACAGCGCTTCCGGGCGAGGCAGACGTGGTGGTGGTGCTGCTCGCCGCCGGGCTGTCCCGCCGCTTCGGTGCCGACAAGCTGGCGCAGCCGATGACCGACGGGCGGCCGGTCGGGGCGGCCACGATCGCGTTGTTGCAATCGGCGTGGCCGCACGTCGTGTGCGTGGTACGACCGGCGACGCCGATGGCTGATTTTGCACGGGAGGCGGGCGTGCGGACGGTCGAGTGCGCGCAGGCGGTCGACGGCATGGGCGTCAGTCTGGCGGCCGGCGCCCAAAACCCTCACTGCGCCGACGAAATGAGCAAGCAAGCCTTGATAGCCAGCCGCGCAGCGGCGTC
>JACMMK010000206.1 GCA_014379045.1 Burkholderiales bacterium | reverse complement strand
GACCAGCGTGATCGGCGTGAAGTCGCGCAGCGGCTCGTACGGCGGCTTTTCCATCGCGGCCGGATTGATCACGTGCGTCGAGGTCGTGCCGGAGAGCAGCGTATAGCCGTCGGGCTTCGCGCGCGCGGCCTCGGCCGCCCCGACCGCCCCGCCCGCACCCGCTCGGTTGTCGACGATGATCGTCGTGCCGAGATGGGGGGCGACGCGATTCGCCCACGTGCGTGCGACGAAATCGGTCTCCCCGCCCGGCGCGAACGGCACGACCAGTCGTACAGGACGTTCCGGGAACTTGCCCTGGGCGAACGCGCATCGCGGCAGACCGGCCCAACCGGCCAGCCCCACGGCCGAAGCCGAACCGGCGACGAGGCGCCGGCGTTGGTTATTCATTCACTCCTCCAGACGATTCTGTTGTTTGGTCTGCGCCGCCAACCGTGGTCGACACCCTGGCGCCACGAGCAGCGAGCAATCGCGCGGGAATTCCACACGACGATCGGTGGGTCAACCCGGCATCGTGCAATCCGGCCGCACACGGAACACCCGCCGCGCATTGTCTTCGAGGATCGCGCGCCGTTTCGCCTCGTCCTTGACCACCGCGTCGATTGGACGCAATGGATGCGGGTCGCCCGCCGGGAACGGCATGTCGGAGCCCATCATGACCTTGTCGTAGCCGGCCTTGTTCAACAGATACTCGGTCGAGTCGGCATCGAATACCAGCGCATCGAAATACAGCGCCTCGAACCCCTTGCGCGGATCGGCGTACTTGTCGCCGTAGTGTTCATAGTGCCGACCCAGCCGCCCAAGCACGAACGGCAGTGCCGCGCCGCCGTGCGACAGCACGAGCTTGACCCCGGGGTACTTCAGCAGATGCCCGGAGAACAGCAAGCGCGACACCGCGATCGAGGTGTCGACCAGGCGCCCGATCGCGTTGACCAGATCGTAGTCGCCGAGCCGCGGCTCGCCGCAGACGAACATCGGATGCAGCATCACCGGCGCGTTCAGGCGCGAGGCCGTCTCCCAGAACGGGTCGAGATCGGGCGCATCGAGGTTGCCCCCCTCGCCGTTGGGCAAGGTGCCGATCATCACGCCGCCGAAACCCTGCCCCATCACTTCTTCGAGCACCTGTGCCGCGAGCTTGCCGCTTTGCATCGGCACCGTCGCGAGCGGCGTGAAGCGCTTCTCGTCGCCGAGATTCTCGAGCGTGCAGGCGTTGACGAAGCGGCTCCAGGCCAGCCCCTGTTCGGCTGGCAGCTCGTAGCCGGTCGAATCCATCCAAGCGCCGACGAGCTGGTGGTCGATCGCGTTCGCGTCCATCCAGCTGCGCCGGTCCGCCAGGTTCGAGAGCTTGGGCGAGATCGGTCGCGACAGTTCCTTGCCGACGAAACCGATGCGGATGCCCTTGTCGTCGCGCTTCAACACGACGCCGGGAAATTTGGCGGCATCGCGCTCGAAACGATCGAACACCAGTTGCGGCAGGTAGTGGGCGTGAATATCGATGATCATTCAGATCTTTCTGTTGAATCAGCGCACGTATGACGGCGTGACGTGGTGGGCGCGTCGCCTGCAACCGCTCAGGCGGCATCCTTCAGTTGCGGTTTCACGCGTGCGTCGCGGATCAGCGTCCACAGTGCCAGATGCGACATCGGCGTCTCGGCAATCTCGGTGCCGAGCGGGTCGAGTGCATCGTTGATCGCACACGCGATCGCCGCCGGACCGCCTAGGTAGCCGGCTTCGCCCGACCCCTTCTGGCCGAACGTGGTCAGCGGCGACGGCGTGCAATGGTCGACGATGCGGATCTCGGGCACTTCGAGCGCGCTCGGAATCAGATAGTCCATGAACGTCCCCGACAGCAGCTGGCCGTCGTCGGAGAACGCGAACTTCTCGTACAGCGCCGCGCCGATGCCGTGCGCGACCCCGCCATAGGTCATGCCGTGCACGATATCGGGGTTGATCATCACCCCGCAGTCGTGCCCGACGACGTAACGCTGCAGCACCGGCTTGCCGGTATCGGGATCGATCTCGACATACACCACGTGCGACTCGAACGAATAGCACGGGTACATCTGCACCTGACCGTCTTCGGTGGGCATCGTCCCGCCGGTAGGCACTTCCCACACGAACTTGGCCTGCAGCCCGGGTTCGACGCCCGGTGGCATGCGGTGATACTTGCGGTGCGCGATCTCGACCAGCTGGTCCCAAGTCAGTCGCTTCTCGGGGTGGATCGTCGCGAACACGTCGCCATCGCGGTAAGTGACGCCGTCGACGCCGACGCCCAGGTTGTGCGCGCCGATCGCAATCAGTGTCTCCTTGATCTGGCGCGCGGCACCCGCCGCGGCACCGCCGAGCATGATCGCCATCCGGCTGCCGACCGGACTGTTCGACGGCAACGCATTCAGCGAATCCGCATGGATCACGCGGATGCCGGCCGGGTCGCGCTCGAACACTTCACCGAGCACGGTGGCCACCAGCGTCTGGTGCCCCTGCCCCGCGCTCGACGTACCGAACACGCCGGTGATCGCGCCGGTGAGATCGACGCGTACCAGGCATGAGTCCATCCAGGTCGTCGTCTCGTTCTTCGGATTGAACAACGGCTCGAACGACGAATTGCCCCCCGAGGGTTCGAGACATGTCGACACGCCGATGCCGGCCAGGCGCCCGGCGCGCCGCGCCTCGTCGCGCCGATGCAGCAACTCGTCGTAGTTCGCGGCCGCCAGAGCCTTGTCGAGCACCGCGTGGTAGTCGCCCGAGTCGTAGGTGGTGCCGCTCGGAATGCGATAGGGGAACTCGTCCTTGCGGATCAGGTTCTTCCGGCGCAGCACGAGACGGTCCATGCGCAGATGCCGTGCGACACGATCGATCGTGCACTCCATCGCGAAGTTCGTCGGCGCCTGACCGAACCCGCGCACCGCCTCCTGCGGCGTCTTGTGCGTCATCACCGAGGTCGGTTCGTACTCGACGGCAGGGATGCGGTACGGCCCGCAGATCGCACTCACGGGCTTGCCCAGCTGCAGCGGCGAGCGACCGGCATACGCGCCGACGTCGTCGAGCGCCTTGATCTTCCAAGCGCGGATCGTGCCGTCCTGATCGAACGCCACCTGCATGTCGAAGATGCGGTCGGGCCCGTGCATGTCGCCGCCGCGCATGTTCTCGAGCCGGTCTTCGAGAAAGCGCACCGGCGCGCCGAGCTTGCGCGCGAGGTAGGCAACCAGCAGCGTGTGCTTGATGCCGCGCTTGACGCCGTAGCTGCCGCCGACGTCGACATCGAAGTGCACGCGCACCGCGTTGCCGGGAAGGCGCAGCGCGCGGGCGACCTGATCGGGATACTTCGGCATCTGGATCGACGCCCAGATGTCGAGGATCTCGTTACCGGCATCCCACTGCGCGACCGCGACGAAGGTTTCGATCGGCACCGTCGCGCTGCGCCCCCAGCGCGCGCGGAACGCGAGCCGGTGGTCGGCGCGCGCAAACGCGCCGTCGACATCGCCCCAGACGAACTTGCGATGAAACAGCACATTGCTGCCGTGCTCCGGATGCACCTTGACCGAATCGGCCCGGACCGCCACTTCGGGATCGACCACATGCGGCTGCGGCTCGAAATCGACCTCGATCAGTTCGACCGCATCCTCGGCGATCGCGCGCGTCTCGGCGACGACCGCGGCGACCCATTCACCGGCGTAGCGCACGAGGCCGTCCGCGAGCGGATAACGTTTGACCTTCGGCGCATCGACGCCGACATACATCGGGTCGATCGCCGCGCAAAGCTCGGCACCGGTCAGCACGTAGCGCACGCCGGGCAGCGCGAGCGCAGCGGTGGTATCGAACGCCTTGACCCGTGCCGACGGATACGGACTCGCGACGATCGCCACATGCAGCATGCCGGGCAACTGCACGTCGGCGGCGAACCGGCCGCGCCCGGTGACGAAGCGGGGATCTTCCTTCGTGCGCCGCTTCGCACCGATGTAGCGAAAACCGTACGGCGATGTCTTCTCAGCCATGTTGTCTCAAGCTCCTATCGGGTCGCGTCGCCGGCGCGCTGCGCGGCGATTGATACGGCGTCGCCGCCGCGCTGCGCGGCGAGTGATACGGCGTCGCCGCGACGCTGCGCGGCGAGTTGTATCGCGTCGACGATCTGCTGGTAACCGGTGCAGCGACACAGGTTGCCGCTGATCGCATCGCGTATCTGCCCAGTACTCGGGCGCGCATTCTGTTCGAGCAGCGCGTGCGCAGCGATCAGCATCCCCGGTGTGCAGTAACCGCACTGCAGACCGTGGGTCTCGCAGAAACTGTCCTGCAGTACGCTCATCGTGCCATCGGGCGCAGCGAGTCCCTCGACGGTCGTGATCGCATGTCCATCGGCCTGCACCGCGAACATCAGGCACGCGCGCACCGGGTCGCCATCGAGCAACACCGAACACGCCCCGCAGATGCCGTGCTCACAGCCGACGTGGGTGCCGGTCAGGCGCAGCGTCTCGCGCAGGAAGTCGACCAGCGACAGGCGCGTCGCGATCTCGCGCTGCACCGACGCACCGTTGACCGTCATCGAGACCGTGCTCGTCGGCTCGTTCATTGGGGACCTCGATGTGGCGGTGACAGCGCGTCGGCACGCGCCTGGCGGATCACGCGCGCCGCGAGCACGCGCGCAAGATGGATTCGGTACTCGGCCGTCGCGTGCACATCGGACGCGGGGTCGAGGTGATCGCCGATCGAGCGCAGCGCTGCGTCGACCGTCGTCGGATCGAGCGCGGTACCGTGCAGCGAACGCGCAATCGCATCGAGCGCGACCGGCGTCGAGGCGGCACCGCCGATCCCCAATGCCGCACGCACACAGCGCCCCGCGTGGTCGAGTTCGACCTGCGCGCACGCGGCGACGATCGCGAAATCGCCGTGCCGGATGCTCACCTCGTCGAACGCGCTGCCGACGCGTTCGCGCCGCCAGATGGGCCAGTGCACTTCGGTCAGGCATTCATCCGGTTCGGTCGCGGTGATCATCGGCGCAATGAAGAATGCGTTCGCCTCGACGCTGCGCTCGACGTCGGCACGGCGCAGTACGCATCGGGCGCCGAGGGTGTGCGCGACCAGCGGCAGTTCGGCCGACGGGTCGGCATGCACGAGGCTGCCGCCGACGGTACCGCGATTCTTCGTCTGTACATGCCCGACCCACGATAGTCCCTGGCGCAGCAGCGGTACCGCGGCGGCGACCGCTTCGTCGCGCTCGAGGTCGATCTGGCGCACGCCGGCGCCGGTGACCCAGACCTCGCCGTCGGCGCCTGAGCGGCGCGCCGAGGTCTTCAGTTCATCGATCTCGTTGACGTTGATCAGCCAGGCGGGGCGGGCGAGGCGCATGGCCATCATCGGTACGAGGCTCTGACCGCCGGCGAGGAGTTTTGCGTCGACGCCGTATTCGCACAGGAGGGCGCAGGCGTGGGGGATGCTGTCGGCTTTGGCGTATTGGAAGGTGGCGGATTTCATGGGGTGGAGCGGGAAGTACGTGAGGCGCAGGTGCTCATTCGCGCGCACCGGGCGCCTCCGAGCAATCGCGCATTCTTCAACATTGCGCGGTCGGCGCGAGAGCCCGATTCGCTTACGTCGATCCCCAGCCTGCGGCTGGGGCCCCTCGCCGCTTGGCTCATCGGGCGCCTCCGAGCGTTCGCGCACGTCCGACCAGCGCGCTGTCGGCGCCAGAGCCCGGTGCGCTTACGTCGATCCCCAGCCTTCGGCTGGGGCCCCTCGCCGCGGGGCGCACCGTGCTCACCCCTTGACCCGATTCCGATACTCATTCGTCCTTGTATCGATCTCGATCTTGTCTCCGGTGTCGCAGAACAACGGCACCGGGATCTCGAACCCGCTCTTGAGCTTGGCGGGTTTAAGTACCTTGCCCGAGGTATCGCCGCGCACGGCGGGTTCGGTGTAAATGATCTCGCGCACCAGGGTCTGCGGTATCACCACGGAAATCGGCCGGTCGTTGTAGAACACGACTTCGGCCGGCATGCCTTCCTCGAGGTAGTTCAGCGCATCGCCCATGTTGTCGCCGTCGATGTCGAACTGGTTGAACTCGGCGTCCATGAACACATACGACGGATCGGCGAAATACGAGAACGTCACTTCCTTGCGCTCGAGCGACACCATGTCGAATTTTTCGTCGGCGCGATAGACGGTCTCGGTCGCGGTTCCCAGCAACAGATTCTTGAGCTTCATCTTGACCACGGAAGCATTACGACCCGATTTGCTGAAGTCGGCCTTCTGCACGACCATCGGATCTTTTCCGACCATGATCACGTTGCCCGGGCGGATTTCCTGTGCGATTTTCATTGGGGCACCAGTTAAGGATTAATGTGGACGGCGAGCGGCGCGTCGCTTCGAAAAGCCGGCTATTTTAGCTTCTCCCGACAGAAACGGGCGAGCCGCTCGGTGAGATCCGGAAGCGCCGCCCACGCGTCGCTTAGATGCTGCGCGTGGGCGGTGAGCGGCGCCAGTGCACTTTCCACGTCCGCCCAGGCGCGCGCAATGCCGGTCGCTTCGGGGGTATCGCCGTGGACATGCGAGCGCAACGCACTCGGCGCCGAGGAGCCGTCGGGGCATCCGTTCCAGCAGCGGTGCAGCGTCGCCAGCGCGTCGAGCGCGCGATCGGTCCCGGGCAGGTTCGGTTCCGGCAATGCGGCCGGCGCGCGGTAGCGCGCCAGAAACGGCTCGAGCTTGGCGCAATGGGTCCGTCCGTCCTGCGGGTAGAGCTGCCAGACCACGGGCCGCGCTGCCCACAGTGCGCGCACCAGCGAATCTTCGCCGCGCACGAAATTGATGTCGCTCGCCCAGAGCAGTCGGTCGTAGTCCGGCTGCGCGAGGAACGGCACCCGCCGGATCTGGAGCTCGCCGCGCACCGTGGAGCCACCACCGCCGGCGTCCTCCACGAG
>JACMMK010000022.1 GCA_014379045.1 Burkholderiales bacterium | reverse complement strand
CGGGATCGACGTAGCCGAGTCGGGCTCACTCATCGTCCCGTGGCGTCCTTCGATCAGGGTCGGAGGAGGAAAACGATGAGCGGGCCGTCGCGTCCGACCGATCGCGGTCCGGGACGGGGGCCGCCGCGCGACTGGAAGCGCGGTTCGGGTCTCGGGACGCGTGCGGCAGAGCGCGCGTCGGACCGTGCATCGAACCGCGTGTCCGCGCGCGACGCGAACCGCGCCGCGAACCTCGGCTACTTCTTCGCCGAGTCGGTCGCCCGCATGCCGGGCAAGACCGCGATCTTCGATCTGTACGGCGGCGTCGAGCGCCAGCTCACCTACGCCCAGCTCGACGAGCGTGCCGACCGGGTCGCGGGCCTTCTCGATGGCCTTGGCGTGCGTGCAGGCGACCGGGTCGGCATGATCGTCGGCAACCGGTCCGAGTTCCTCGAGTTCTTCTTCGGCGCGATGCGCACCGGCGCGATTCCGGTACCGATCAACACGCGCCTGGCGCGCGAGACGTTGAAGTTCATCCTCGAAGACGCCGAGTGTCGGGCCGTCTTCGTAGAGCCGGCGGCGCATCCTGCCGCGGTCGAAGTCGCAGAGGACGCGCGCATCGTCCATCGCATTTCGACCGACGGCGTCGCGGCACCCGGCTGGCTCGATTACGCCCCGGCGCGCGATGCGAGCCGGCGTTTCGCGGTGCCGCCTGAACTCGCCGGCGATGCGCAGGCGTTCCAGCCGTATACGTCCGGGTCGACCGGGTTGCCCAAGGGCGCGATGATGTCGCACGCCGGCATGCTCTGGTATGTTGACTACAACCAGCGCTACTGGCCGACGTCGGAAGACGCACGCGGCATGATTGCACTGCCGCTGTTCCACAAGAACGCGATGCGCGGAACCGTCAAGCCGGCACTGTTCGCGGGTGCCTCGTTCGTACTGATGCCCGGCTACGAGCCTAAGGCGTACCTCGAAGCGCTGGCGAAGTACCGGTGCACGTATTCGCGCGGTGTGGCCGCGGTGTTCACGATGCTGTTGCAACAGCGCGCGTTGATCGAGTCGCTCGACCTGTCGGCGTTGAAGAGCCTGACCATCGGCTCGGCGGTCGTCACGCCGGAGTTGATGGACGAAGTCGAACGCGCGCTGCCGGGGGTCAAGGTCGGCGAGAGCTACGGTCTCACCGAGGGCGGCAGCCCGTTTCGTGCGCCCCTCGACGGACGCGCTACGCCCCGTGGTGCGGCCGGCGTGCTGGCCCCCGAGATCGGCATCCGCCTCACCGATGCCGAGGGCGTCGAGCGCGACCTGTCCGTCGACGGTGAGGTCGAAGGCGAGCTGTGGCTCAACTCGCCGTACAACTGCCTCGGCTATCACAAGCGCCCCGAGGCTACGCGCGACAAGCTGGTCGACGGGTGGCTGCGCACCGGGGATGTCGTGCGGCGCGATGCGCAGGGCTTCTTCCATTTCAAATCGCGCGTCGACGACATGTTCTCGTGCGGCGGCGAGAACATCTATCCTAAGGAAGTCGAAGACCTGCTGTTCCGGCACCCCGCGGTCGCCAATGCGGTGGTGGTGCCGATCGTGCATTCGGTGAAAGGCGCGGTGCCCGCGGCGATGGTCGTGTTGAATCGGGGCAGCAGCGCCGATGCGGAAACGATCCGCGCGTTCTGCCTCGAGCACGGGCCGAAGTACGCGCATCCGAGACTGGTGTTGATCGTGGCTGAAGGCGACCTGCCGCTCAACGGCGCCGGCAAGGTCGATCGGCGCCTGGTGCGCGAGCGCCTTGCCGCATCGGCGCAGGCGGTCACGCTGGCGGGGTAGCAGGTCGCAGTCAACACCCCCCGAACGAACCTACGGTCGATCGCGGCGGGCGCGATCCGCGACGTTCCGAATGGACGTGTGCGTCCCGACCGGTGAGTCGGGCTTTTGCTGCGCGCGCCTATTCGGGCGCTATCCCCGCGGTCTTGATCACCTTGCCCATGCGTTCGAAATCTTCGCGCACGCGCGTAGTCAGCTCCTGCGGTGTGGTGGGCCACGGGTCGGAACCGAGCGCGACGAGCCGATCGCGCAAGTCGGGCGCGGCGAGTGACTTGTTGAGCGATTCATTCAAGCGCTGCACCACCGCCGGAGGCATGTTGGCCGGCCCGAACAGCGCGGACCAGAAGTTCAGCGTCGCCTCAGGGAAGCCGGCCTCTGCGATCGTCGGTACGTCGGGCATTGCCGGCGAGCGCTTCGGCGAGAGCATCGCGACCGGGCGAACCGCGCCGGACTTGATGTGCTGCATCGCCGAGGGAAGCGTATCGAAGACCATCGTGATATTGCCGCCCATCACGTCCGGGTAGGCGAGTGCGGCGCTCTTGAATGGCACGTGGGTCATATCGACCCCGGTGGCCGCGCGCAGTATCTCGCCGGTCAGATGGCCGATGCTGCCTTGGCCGGACGACCCGTAGATCACCTTGCCCGGGTTCGCCTTCGCCGCGGCGATGATGTCTTTTACCGACTTCATCGGCTGGCTCGAGCCGATGCTCAGGATGTTCGGCGACAGCGCAACGCCGCCGACCGGGGTGAACGCGGTCAGAGTGTTGTACGGCAGTTTCTTCAGCATATGCGGCGCGATCGACTGCGTCGTCAAGCTCGACAGCAGGATCGTGTAGCCGTCGGGCGTGGCATTGGCGACGACGTCGGCGCCGATCGTGCCGCCCGCGCCGCCGCGGTTCTCGACGACCCACTGCTGGCCGACGACTTCGCTCATTTTCAGTGCCACCGAGCGACCGAGGATGTCGGAGACGCCACCCGCGGCGAAGGGCACGATGAAGCGGATCGGTCGGCTCGGATACGCGCCTGCCGTGGTCGGCGCTGCGCTCGGCGTCTGCGCATGCAGCGTCGGTGCGGCAACCAGGCTCAGCGTGACGAGCGTCGCACTCGCCGCGGCGTGGACCAGCAGCGAACGGCGGGGGAACGACCGTCCAGCGAGCCGAGGCTCGGGGAGGCAGGCGGGGGAGACCTTGCGCACGGAGAACGCGTGCGAGCGGGACGAAAGCGAGGCGGGGTGCCGGCGTGAGGCCATGAGCGAATCTCCTTGGTGATCCGACCCGCGATGCACGTTCCATACCAGTATCGTGGCCGTGTCGGCACCGGCGCCACCCCGGCCGACGCCTCGCCCGCGCGGGCAATGAGCCTCGACATGGTGCGCGGCGTCCCACATTGGTGCAAGCGCGGCGCGTGCCGTGCAGGGGCGCGTCGATTTGCCAAACGCCTGCAGCGCACGGTAACGTCTGTTCACGCCGGACACCGTCCGTGCCAGGGGAGTCGCGCTTGAGGGTCACACAGTGGCGTGCGCATCGATGCGCGATCTGGCTTGCAGCAGTGGGTTCGATGATTCTCGGTGCGCCCGGCGCGTCGGCGCAGTCCCCCGGCTATCCCGCGCGCCCCGTGCGCATCATCGTCGCGTTTCCGCCCGGCGGCAGCATCGACACCGTGGCGCGGCTCACCGGGCAACGCTTCACCGACGCAACAGGTCAGCCGTTCGTCGTCGATAACCGCGCCGGCGCCGCCGGCATCATCGGCACCGAGGCGGTGGTACGCGCCGCACCCGATGGCCATACGTTGCTGATGGGCAGTGCGTCGGCGATCAGCTCCGCACCCGCGGTCTATGCGAAGTTGCCGTACGACCCCGTACGCGACCTCGCCCCGGTCGTGCTGATCGCCAACCAGCCCAATGTGTTGATCATCCACCCGTCGGTGCCGGCCAGATCGGTGAAGGAATTCATCGCGCTCGCGCGCGCGAACCCCGGCAAGCTCAACTACGGCTCCTCGGGCATCGGCGCGAGCCAGCACATGTCGGCCGAACTGTTCTCGATGATGACCGGCGCGAAGGTCGTGCATGTGCCGTACAAGGGCGGCGCGCCGGCGATGGCCGACCTGATCGGCGGCCAGATCGATTTCATGTTCGATACCGCGCCTTCGTCGGTGCCGATGGTCAAGGCGGGACGTGTGCGCGCGCTCGCGGTGACCTCGCGCGAACGCTCGAAGGTGTTCCCCGAACTGCCGACGATGGACGAGGCGGGGTTGAAGGGCTACGAACTGCGCGGGTGGATCGGTTTGCTGGCGCCCCCGGCGACGCCGCGCGAAATCGTGCTGCGCCTCAACAGCGACGTGCAGAAGATGCTGGCCGCAGACCTGCGCCCGCGTCTGCTCGAACTCGGGCTCGATGTCGCGGGCGGGTCGCCCGAATCGTTCGCCGCGTTCATCAAGAGCGATATCGCGCGCTACGAGGCGATCGTCAAGGCCGCCGGCATACCCCCGCAATAACCAGCGCCGCATGTCGCGGGCTGCACCGCCAGGAGAGCGATCATGACCTTTGCCATCGCGGGACGCTGCGCCCGCACCGGACGCTTCGGCGTCGCCATCTCGACCAACCCGGTCGCGGTCGGGGCACGTTGCCCGTTCATCGCGCCCGACGTCGGCGTCGTCGTCACGATGGCGACCACCGATCCGCGGCTGGGTCCGCTCGGCCTGAATCTGCTCGCGCAGGGCTTCTCCGCGTCGGCGACGCTGACGCAGATCGCTGCGAGCGACCCGCGCATCGAGTTTCGCCAGATCTGCGTGATCGACCGCGACGGCAACGCGGTCGCGCGTACCGGTGCCAACAACAAGGTGTGGTCCGGTGCGGTGACGCGCAAGAACCTGGTCGCGATGGGCAACTACCTGACCAGCGAGCGCACCGCACAGGCGATGGCCGAATCATGGGAGGCGACGCAGACGCAGGATCTCGACGAGCGGCTGATGCTCGGTCTGGAGGCAGGACGCGACGCCGGTGGCCAGGTCGGTGGCCAGCACTCGAGCGCGCTCAAGGTGTTCGACCGGCAGATCTTCCCGTGGGTCGATCTGCGTGTCGATCATCACCCCGAGCCGATCGGCGAACTGCGCCGCATCTACGATATCCACCGGCCGTTGCTGCCCTACTACTATGGACGTCCCGGCGAGCCGGAGGCCTTCGGGCGCGAGGTCGACTGGCTCGAGAAGCAGGGCAAGCCCTACGCGCTTTGACGCCGGCGCGCGTGCAGCGACACTGATTCCACAAGTTCGAACAACACAGGAGGACCTTCCGATGCCGGTCACCGGTTCCGACCTCGTTGCGCAGACGCTCGCGCGACTGGACGTCGACACGTTCTTCTTCCTGATGGGCGCGCCGATGCTGGGTGCCGAGAAGGCGTGCCTCGACCGCGGCATGCGCGGCATCGACGTGCGTCATGAACAGGCCGCGGCGATGATGGCGCATGCCTACGCGCGGGTCGCCAACCGCACCGGCGTTTGCATGGCCTGCTCCGGGCCCGGTACGATCAATCTGGTCAGCGGCCTGGCCACCGCCTTCGTCGACTGCGCGCCGGTTGTCGCCCTCGGCGGATCGAGCCCGTTGAACGAGTGGGGCACCGGCGGGTTCCAGGAGATCGACCAGGTTGCGATCGCGCGCCCGATGGTGAAGTGGGCCGAGCGCTGCTACGAGACCCGGCGCATCCCCGAATTGATCGACCTCGCGTTTCGCACCGCCTGGGCGGGCAAGCCGGGCCCGGTCTATCTCGATCTGCCGACCGATGTGCTGCTCGCGTCGATCGACGAGGCGACCGTGGTATGGCCGAAGATCATGGGGCCGCAGCGAACGCGTGCGCTCGCCGATCCCGCGGCGGTCGAGGCGGCGATCGCACTGCTCGCGGCGGCCGAGAAGCCTGTCGTGCTCTCCGGCAGCGGCGTGCTTTGGTCGGACGCGGCAACGCAGTTCCAGACGTGGATCGAGACGAGCGGCATGCCGTTCTACACGACGCCGCAGGGACGCGGCGTGGTCCCCGAGGATCATCCGTTGTGCTTCTCGAACGCGCGCTCAACCGCGCTGAAGGAAGCCGATGCGATCCTGGTCGTCGGCACGCGCGTCAACTACGTGTTCGGACATCTGCGACCGCCGCGCTTCCGCGCCGATGCGAAAGTCGTACGCGTCGACATCGACCCCGGCGAGATCGCAACCACGCAGCGCCTGGACGTCGGTCTGGTCGGCGATGCGAGAGCGGTGCTCGATCAGCTCACCACGGCTGCGCGCGGGCGCGTCGATCCCGCGCACCATGCCGAGTGGTGCGCAAGACTGCGCGTGATCCATCTCGAGAAACAGGCGGGACAGGAGCGCGAACTCGCGACCGACCAGGTGCCGATCCATCCGCTGCGGCTCTGCCGCGAGGTGCGCGACTTCATGCCGCGTGCGGCGATCCTCTGCGTCGACGGACAGGAAATCCTGAACTACGGGCGCCAGTCGATACCGACGCATGTCGCCGGGCATCGCCTGAATTCCGGGCCGTTCGGCACGATGGGGGTGGGCCTGCCGTTCGGACTCGGCGCGAAGATGGCGAAACCCGACACGCCGGTGATCGTGCTGCACGGGGACGGCGCGTTCGGGTTGAACGGCATGGAACTCGACACCGCGTTGCGCCATCGCATTCCGGTGCTGGTGGTGATCAGCCTGAACGGCGGGTGGACCGGAGACGCCGAGCGCAAGAAGCCCGGGCGCGAACTCGGCTACACGCGCTTCGATCAGATGGCGGTCGCGCTCGGCGGGCACGGCGAGTATGTCGAGCGGCCGGAGGATATCCGTCCGGCGCTCGAGCGTGCGCAGCGCGCGGTCGATGCGGGACGCACCGCCGTTGTCAACGTGGTGACCGACTATCGCGCGCGTGCGGCCACGGTGCGCTTCTCGCAGATGAACACCTGAGCGCGCGTGGACGCTCGAAGCCACGCGTCGGCGTTTGCGATGGGAACGCTACGGGCGCACGATTGTTGCTTGTTGCGCTGCGCATGAAGGAGCTCGACATGATTCGAATGGTGATGGCGATGATGATCGCGGGCTCGTGCGCGCTGCCCGCGAGCGCGCAGACCTGGCCTGCGAAACCGGTGCGGCTGGTGATCGGCTTCGCCGCCGGCGGCAGTGTCGATCTCGTCGCGCGCATCGTGTCATCGCGGCTTGCCGAGACACTCGCGCAGCCGGTGATCGTCGAGACGCGACCCGGTGCGGGGGGCAACATCGCCGGCGAAGTCGTCGCGCGTGCGCCCGCCGATGGCTACGCGGTTTTGCTGTCGAGCGGCGGGGCGCTCGGCGGCAACCTCGCGATCTACACGCGGATGCCGTACGACCCGTTGAAAGACCTGACGCCGGTCGCGATGGTCGTCTACCAGAGCAACGTGCTGATCGTGAACCCGTCGGTGCCCGCCAAGTCGGTGAAGGAATTCATCGCGCTCGCGCGCACACGGCCCGGGGTGCTCAATTACGGGTCGGGCGGCAACGGCTCGTCGCAGCACATGTCCGGCGAACTCTTCAGCAGCATGGCCGGGGTGAAGATGGTGCACGTGCCGTACAAGGGCGGCGCGCCGGCGATGGTCGATCTGCTCGGCGGCCAGGTCGACCTGATGTTCCAGACGATCCCCGAGGCGATCCAGATGGTGCGCTCGGGGCGGGTGCGGGCGCTGGGGCTGACCGGTACGCGCGCCTCGGCCGCACTCGTCGGGGTGCCGACGATCGGCGAATCGGGGCTGCCGGGGTTCGAGCTCGAGGGGTGGATGGGTATCGCCGGGCCGCCGGGAATGCCGGCGGCGATCGTCACGCGCCTGAACACCGATCTGAACCGTATCCTCGGCGAGAAGGACACGCGCGCCCGGATCACCGATGCCGGACTCGACATCGCTGGCGGCAGCCCCGAGCAGATGGCTGCGATGATGAAGGATCAGGTGGTACGGATGGTCAAGCTCGCGAAAGAGGCCGGGATCAAGCCGGTAGACTGATCGCGCACGCACCGCCGCACACGCAGCACCTAGCGTCACAACCGGAGCAGACAGAAGATGGCATCACGATTATCCATAGGCGGTTTGATCGCGGGGCTGCTGTTCAGCGCCTCTGCCGCACACGCACAGGGGTGGCCGAGCCGTCCGATCCGGATGATCGTGCCCTTCGCCGCCGGCGGTCCGTCGGATGTCGTCGGGCGCGAGGTCGCCGCCCGGCTCGGCGAGAGCCTCGGGCAGCCGGTGATCGTCGACATCCGTGCGGGGGCCAACAGCACGATCGGCGCCGGCATCGCGGCAAAAGCCAATCCCGATGGGCACACGATCCTGATCGGTTCGGTCGGCACGTTCGCGATCAACATGGTCACCTACAAGGACCTGTCGTACGACTCGTTGCGCGATTTCGATCACCTCACGTTGTCGGCGCGCACCCCGAACGTGCTGGTCGCGAGCACCAAGGTCGGGGCGACCAATGTCAAAGAGGTGGTGACGCTGCTGGCGGCGAATCCAGGCAAGCACACGTTCGGCGTCGCGGGCATGGGTTCGTCCGGACACCTGACCTCCGAGCTGTTCATGCTGCGCACGAAGACCTCGGCGATCATCGTGCCGTTCAAGGGCGCGGGCGCGACGATGTCGGACATGATCGGCGGCCAGGTCGATCTGACGTTCACCAGCCTGGGCAGCGCGGCCCCGCATATTCGCGGTGGCCGCCTGCGCGCACTTGCGGTGACCAGCGGCAAGCGCATCGCGCAGTTCTCCGATTTGCCGACGCTGACCGAGCTCGGCTACCGCGACATGGAAGTTTATTCGTGGCAGGCGTTCGTCGGCCCGCGCGGATTGCCGCGCGAGGTCCGCAACCGGCTCGAGACGGCACTGATCTCGGTGGTGACCACCGGCCAGGGACGCGCCAACCTCGAGAATCTGGGCTGGGAGGTCGTCGGCAGCACCGGTGCCCAGTTCCGCGATACGCTCACGCGTGAGATCGCGCTGTGGCGCGACGTGGTCAAGACGGCGAACATCAAGCTCGAGTGAGCGCGAGGTCGTGGAACGGGCGCGCCCCCTGGCAGCGCCTGAAGTGACGCGATGCGAGACGTCACGACGGGCGACATTGCGACGCCCAAAGACAGCCAATAGAGACATCGGGGAGGACGCATGGCATTGGACACCGACGCGGCGTCGCGCGTCATTGCGCAGATCGATCGCGACGAGCTCGCACAACTGGGCTGTGATCTCACCAGCATCCCCAGTCCAACCGGGCAGGAACGCGAGGTCGCCGAGTTCATCCTGGCCTGGTTCCGCGCGCAGGGACTGAAGGCCGTTGCCCAGGAGGTGGAAGCGGGGCGGCCGAATGCGATCGGGATCCTGAAGGGAAGCGGCGGCGGTCTGAGCCTGGGCTTCAACGGCCACACCGACACCAGCTTCACCGGCACCGCCGAAGACCTGCGGATGGTGCGTGCCGTCGAACCCGAGTCCGAGCTGCGCGGGTCGATCGTCGACGGCAAGGTGCGCGGCCTCGGCATCTCGAACATGAAGGGCGGGGTCGCTGCGTTCATGATCGCGGCAAAAGCGCTGCGCGCGA
The DNA here is from genome assembly GCA_014379045.1 of Burkholderiales bacterium. Classification (GTDB taxonomy): domain Bacteria; phylum Pseudomonadota; class Gammaproteobacteria; order Burkholderiales; family CAIKXV01; genus CAIKXV01. Next base: position 7,012 of record JACMMK010000022.1, on the reverse strand, counting down.
GCGGCGTCGCGTTGAAGGGCGATGTCGTGTTCGCCGCGGTCGTCGGCGAGATCTCGCGCACGCCGGTCGGGCCGTGGCAGTCGAAGGAGTATCGCGGCGAAGGCGCCGGCACCCGTCATCTGCTGACCCACGGCATGCACACCGACTATGCGGTGGTGGCCGATTGCTCCGACCTGAATGTCGTCTGGACCCAGACCGGTGTCGTGCAGCTGAAGATCGCCGCATTCGGCACGGCGGAGGCGGCATGGGGCTCCGATCGCGCGAAGGCGCCGATGGCAGAGATGAATGCGATCGTGAAGATGACGCGCGTGATCGCGGCGGTCGAGCAGTGGGGCGAGGCGTTCGAGCGCCAGTACGTCTACCAGTCGCCGACCGGCCCGTTGTACCCGAAGGTCAACATCGGGGCGATCGAGGGGGGCGCGCCGTACCGTCCGAACTACTATCCGGGTGTATGCACGATCTACGTCGACATCCGGATGCCGCCGCAGGTGCGCCCGGTCACGATCAAGGCCGAGCTCGAGCAGGTGCTCGATGCGCTCGGCATCGAATACGAGATGGAGCTGTACAAGTCGCTGCTCGGCCACGAGGGGAAAGGCGTCGAGCCGCTGGTGAGCGCAGCCGAGGGCATCTATCGGCACCTGTTCGACCAGCCGCTGCGCCACGAGTCGCCCGATCGCGCGAGCATCTGGACCGACACCAACATCTACAACGAGCTGGGCATCCCGGCGATCAAGATCGGCCCGCGCGGCCGGCGCATCGGCCCGCGCGCCGAAGAGATCGAGATCGACACGATGGTGAAGGCGGCGAAGATCTATGCGCTGATGGCGCTGGATATCTGTGCCCGTGCGCGGCCGCCGGTGGCACGCGGGTAGGGCGCGGTCGCTGCGATATGGGCGCTACCGACACCGGTGCCGACGGCTTAGGCGCAGCTGACGCAGACGCCACTGACGTAGACGCCATTGACGCAGGCGCCATTGGCGTCTATATTGACGCGCTTCGGAGTGTGCTGAGAATGCGGAGCGCGCGGTGAGTGAACCGTCCGACTGGTTCATCTACGAAAGCGAGTTGTTCGTAGGTGAAGTCGCGAAGCATCTGACTGTTTTCGAGCTCGACGCACTCCGGCACCATCTGGCGCGCGCGCCGTTCGCCGGTAAAGCGGTGGAGGGTGCGTCGCCGCTGATCAGCCTCGATTTCGCAGGCGCGACGATCCTGTATTCGGTCAACCCGGCAAAGCGCACGATCGCGTTGATCCAGGTGGCGAAGGCGACCGGCAAGCCGATCGAGATCGATCCGGAGACGAAGTCGAAGTTGCGGGAAATCGGGAAGATAATGCGCCGTGGTGGTTACCTCGCGGCGGGCAAGGAAGCCGCTGAATGGTTGTTCGATATCCTGAAGGACTGGTTGTAGACGCGTTCCATTTTTTGCGAGAGGCAGGTCGATGAAGATCTCGGCGAAGACGATGAATGCTCTGGATGAAGTGCTGGCCCACGAGTCGGGAAGCAACACCGGAGGGCGGGTCACCCGGGTTGCGATCGGCGAGGTCGATGTGAAGGTGATCCGTGAACGTTTGAAGCTGTCGCAGGAAGCGTTCGCCGATCGATTCGGGTTCCCGCTGGCCACCCTGAAGAACTGGGAGCAGGGCCGACGCAGTCCCGAGGAAGCGGCGAAGACGCTGCTGCGCCTGATCGAGAGCCAGCCGAAGCTGGTCGAGCGCGAGGTCCGGCGCGCGCGCATGGTGCAGGCTGCCTGAGGGCGGGCAGGCGCCAGGGCTCGGGTACAGGTCACATGACGCTCGGCGCGCGCGAGCCGACGGGCGCGCGCCTGTTCTCGTTCGTCGTCGTCGCCGATACTCATGTAAACGAGCGCGAGACGCGCTCGATGTCCCCGTTCGAGACCAATGCGCGCGCGAACGGGCGCGCGCGTTACGTGCTCGAAGAGATCGCCGGACTCGATCCCGCGCCGGCGTTCGTCGTCCATCTGGGCGACATCGTGCACCCGATGCCCGGCGTGCCGGCGTATGCCGAGGCTGCGCAACAGTTCAAGGCGATGGCCGCGCGCCTCGCCGTCCCGCTGCATCTGGTGCCGGGCAATCACGACGTCGGCGACAAGTCGGTCGACTGGATGCCGGCCGAGATCGTCTGCGACGACTATGTCGCGCTGTATCGGCGCACGTTCGGCGCCGACTACTACGCCTTCGATGCGGGGTCCCCCGGGCAGCCGGTGCGCGCGATCGTGATCGATGCGCAGCTGCTCAACTCCGGGCTGGCCGACGAGGCCGCACAGCGGAGCTGGCTCGAGGCCGAACTGGCCGCGCACCCGCGGGCGCGACGGTTCCTGTTCACGCATTATCCACCGTATGTGTTCGCCGTCGACGAGCGCGGAAGCTACGACAATATCGATCTGCCGGCACGGGCGTGGCTGCTCGATCTGTTGTGCGCGCATCGCGTCGAGGCGCTGTTCGCCGGCCACGTCCACAATTTCTGGTACGACGTACACGCCGACACCGAACTGTATCTGCTGCCCTCGACGGCGTTCCTGCGCCACGACTACAGCGAGTTCTATCGCGTCGATCCGGGCAACGAGTTCGGTCGCGGCGATGCCGGCAAGTTCGGGTATGGCATCGTCGACGTCTACGAGCACGGCCACGCGCTGCGCCTCGTGCGTACCGACGGGCGCTCGCTCGGCCCCGATGCGCCGCCGGTACCACGTCGCGTCGTGCCGGCGCGCAACGTGAAGACGGCGGTGGAGACCGGCGTCGGCGTCGAATTGCGTCACCCGTGGGCAGAGATCACCGAGATCGCGTCGACCGGGGGCGTGCAGGAGTTCGGCCGCAAGCTCGCGCGCAATGACTATCCGCTGATGGCGTTGTGGGAGATGGGCGCGCGCCTCGCCAAGATTCCCGAACAGGACGTGCTGAACCCGGTCACCCGGGCGCGGATGAGGCTGATGCGCGACATCGGCCATCGCTTCATCGTGACCGCGTTGGGCGCACCGCGCGAAGCATTGGTCGAAGCGCTGCGCGAATCGCCTGACCTGGTCGATGCGATCGAGTTCAATCTGGGGACGAAGGCGTTGGCCGCAGCCGCACCGCAGTTGACGCAGGCGCGCGCCGCGCTGGGTGTGCCGCTCTACTGGGCGAAGTTGCGGATGCATGAAGACCAGCCGCATGTGGCAGGCGGCCAGATCAATCACTTCATCAAGACCGGGTTGATGCCGCCCGAACTGGCGACGGTGGCTGCGGTGCTCGAAGCAGCCGGTGTGCGCGACGCGGTCGACGGGGTGGTGGTGCGCATCGAGCGCGACGTCGCAGTGCTCAAGGAAGCGCCAGGGTTGGCAGCTTTCACCGAGTCGACCGGACTTGCCGTGCTCGCGTCGATCAAGCTCGCCGACGCGAGCCTCGCGACGAATCGCGACGACGATGTCGATACCGCGCGGCTCGTGGCCGAGGCACTGCTTGCCGCGCGCTTATCGTCGCGCGTGACCTGGGTGTTCGACACGCTGATGGACGTCGATCGCGGCTACTTCCCGCGCCATGGCTTCATCGACCGGATGTTCAACCCGCGGCCGGCGCTGCGGGCTTATGCGGCGATGGCGGGGGTGCTGGCGGGGGCGGGGGTGGTGACGATCGAGAATGAGGAGAGGGGGCGGGGATTTTGCCGTGTCCGCTTTAAGGTCGGACCATTATCCGGCGCCTTGGTGTGCGGGGAGGCAGGATGCGCTGCCCTCGACGTCGACGCCGTCGGTGTGTCCGGTGAATGCATAGACCTTTGCACCGGAGAAATCGACTCTCCGGCGGCCCCGGCGACGCGCGCACATCATTCAGAAAAACGTACATGTCTGTGGGTCGTGATCGACGATCAGCGTCTTCAATAACTTCGCGGGTCCGTCGTGCCGCTGCCGCTTGTGCGAATCCGATAGCGCACGCCTACCTCGACCCCGAACGCATGCGGCTGACGTTCAAGTCGTTGCATCGAAAGGCGAGCACGACCCGGAAAAGGTCTTTGCAACGTGAGGACTCAAGACGCACCTACGTCAGTATCATCCGGGCATCCGCAATCACCAACCCGTCCGCCGTCGCAATTACCGGGTTGAGATCGATCTCTGCGATGTCATCACCGGCACAAGCGATCGTGGACACGTGCATCAGCAGTTCGACCAACGCTTCCCGGTCGACCCGCGGCAAACCACGCACCCCGTCGAGCATCTTCTGCGCACGAATCTCACCGATCATTTCCAGCGCATCGGCCCGCGTGATCGGCAACGCGCGGAACACGACATCCTCGATCGCCTCGACGAAGATGCCGCCCAGGCCGAACATCAGCACCGGTCCGAACTGGGGATCGCGCGACACGCCGATGATCAGTTCCACGCCGCGCGCCGCCATCGGTGCGGCGAGCACGCCGTCGATGCGTGCGCCGGGAACATGCTGCTCCACCGATGCGAGGATGTCGACGACCGCCGCGCGTACGCCTGCTTCGCCCCGCACGGCGAGCCGCACGCCACCGGAGTCGGACTTGTGCAGCACGTCCTGCGATACGACCTTCAGCGCGAGCGGCTGATCACCGAGTGTCGCGATTGCGGCGACGGCGTCGTCAGATGAACGCAACAGATGTATGGGTGCGACGTTTGCGCCGCACGCCGCGAGCACTGCGCGCGCTTCGGTCTCCAGCAGTGCGTTGCGCCCGGCGCTGCGGGCTGCCGTGATCAGCGAAACTGCAGCGGGAGGTAGCGCGGCCGCTGCTTCCGCCACAGGGTGGGACGCCGCGATCCGCCGCTTCGCCTCCGAGTAATCCGCCGCCGACGCCAGACACTGCGCCGCGATCTCGATATGCCGGTAGAACGGCACCCCGGCCTTGCGCAGCACATCGAGTGCCGGCGTCCGGAATTGCGCATAGTGCGACTGCACGACCACCGGCTTCCCGTGCTTGCGCATCAGTTCCGCCAGGTCGCGCGCGACTTTGAACTCCATCTCGGCCACACCCTCGCCATAGCGCCGCGCGTAGCCGCCGAAGAACCCGGTCAGCATCAATGCATCGACGTTCGGGTCTTCGAGGATGGCCGCGCCGCACAGCCCGTAGTACTCGGCGCGCGGATCGGTGCCGCCCCCCGCATCGACCGGGTTCGAGATCGCGGAGGCGTTCGGCACGATTTCATGGATCCGCTGCTGCGTGGCTTCGGACAGCGGCGCGATGATCAGCCCGCGCTCGGACAACGCCTCGGCGGCCACGGTGATCACGCCACCGCCCTCGGACAGCACCGCGACCCGCCGCGAGCGCAGCGGCGGCAGCAGGTGCAGCGCTTCGGCGACCGGGTACAGACAATCCGAGCGCTCGAGTAGCGTGATCCCCGCCTGCTTCAGCACGCCCGTGGCGACCGCATAGTCTCCGGCGAGCGACCCACTGTGCGAGCGCGCCGCGCGCACGCCCTCGGCGGTGCGGCCTGCCTTGAACATCACGATCGGCTTTTTCGGCGTCACTGCGCGGGCGGCGTCGATGAACGCGCGTCCGTCCTTGAAGCCTTCGATGTACGAGATGACCGCGCCGATGTCGGAGTCGTCGCCCATCGCCGTCAGATACTCGTGGAACTGGATGTCGGACTGGTTGCCGACCGACAGCAGCGTATTGAAGCCGAAGTACTGGTGCTGCTGAGCCTCGGCCAGCACCGAGAGCATCACGTTCGCCGAATTGGCGAGCATCGCGGCGGGACCGCGCGGAATGTCGAACCAGGCGATCGCGTTGCATGCCTCGCGCGCGGTGAAGATGCCGTTGGTGTTCGGGCCGATCAGGCGCAGCCCGTAGCGGCGCGCGATCGCGACGGTCTGCTCTTCCAGCACGCGACCGGCTTCGCTCGCTTCGCTGAAACCGCCGGCGAGCAGCAGTGCGCCCTTCACACCCTTCCTGCCGCACGCCTCGATCACTTCGGGCGCCGTGCGCGCCGGCGTACACACCAGCACGAGATCGACCTCGCCCGGCACCGCGTCGATCGACGCGAAGCACGGCAGACCGAGGATCTCGGTCGCTTTCGGGTTGATCGGCAGGACCTCGCCACGATAACCGTCGGCGAGCAGCGTCCGGATGGCGCGATAGCCGCGCTTCTCCGGGTCGTTCGACGCGCCGATCACTGCCAGCCGTCGAGGGTTGAGGATGCGATCGAGCGGGTTCGACATGGCACGGGCTGCCGGCAGAGGGCGACGGGAAGGCGCCGAGTGTATGCGGCCGCACCTGTCTCGACAACGCTGTCCCGACCCCGCTGTCCCGACCCCGACTACGCGGATCCGCGACGCAGGGCTTGTCGGCGCCGGTCTGCCATGCCTCGGAACACCTGACCGCCATGCACCCGCGACGGTCAGTGATCGTCGGTCAGATGAGGTTCGTAGCCGTGCGAGGGTTCCCCGGTATCCGGGTCGATGAAATCGTCGATACCGATCTCGCTCTCGGCTTCGAGCAGGGCCTGCGCGTCGCCCGCCTCGCTGTCCTCGTCGAGGGCATCGGGCGAATCGCGGTTGGCGATCGCGGCCTTCATGGTCTTGAACGGACCGACCAGGGCATCGGTCTCGGTGGCCCGCCAGAAGAAGCTGCCGTCGTGTTCAATGATCGAGGGCAGGTGCGCAACGACTGCGGGCACCAGCGACGGTTGGGCTGGGCCCACCGCATCGGCCTGGTTCGCCTTGGCACGCCTGCTTCGGACGGGAGTGTGTGCGGTGCTGCGCTTGCCCATATCGGATCCTCGATCCTGGTACCAGATGCAGGTTAGCTCGCGCGCCATCGAGACGCAAATCGGCGGGTCAGGAGTCGCCGGCTCGAAATGCGGGTACGATGAATGCGTTTGCGAGAGCCGGGCGTTTTTCGGCCCCTGAGTGCCAGATCGCACACGGAAGCGAGCCTCAGGATTTCGCAAAAACTGCCGTTATGGCCTCTGCAAACCCGGACGGATTTGTTCAGGCAACGTGAAATGGTTGGCGTGACTTCCTCGCGTCGGGTGCTATCTTCGTATTGTGATGGACACAGTTCCG
>JACMMK010000205.1 GCA_014379045.1 Burkholderiales bacterium | reverse complement strand
GCTCGCGCGTTGGGCCGACCTGATCGCCGATCGGAGTCTCGACGAGCTGCCGTACAAGATCGAGCTGAATGCCGAGGGCGTGATCGAGATGAGTCCGGCGAACAATCGACATGGGATGCGGCAGGCCGATCTCGCACACGTGTTGAGCTTGAAGTTGCCGGCGGGCAAAGCGATCGTCGAATGTTCCATTCTCACCGTCATCGGCGTGCGTGTGCCCGACGTGTGCTGGGCATCTGACGCGTTTCTTGCGGCACATGGGGACGACACGCCGTTCATGAACGCCCCGGAAATCTGCATCGAAGTCCTGTCGCCCTGGAATTCCAGGCGCGAGATCGACGAGAAGACGCAGGCGTACCTCGCTGCCGGCGCATTCGAGGTCTGGGTCGTCGGGCAGGACGGTCACCGGCGGGTGTTCACGGCCGACGGTGAACAGGTGAGCAGCCGCTTCGTGTCGGAGATCTGACTTTGCGCGCAATCGTCCTCGCACTGCTCGCGGTGGCTGCGACCACCGCCTCGGCTCAATCCCGACCGACCGGCCCTGACGCCTACCCGCAACGTCCGATCCGGATGATCGTCGACTTCTCTGCCGGGGGTTTGTCCGACACGATGGTGCGTGCGGTCGCGCCGCGGATGAGCGAGACGCTCGGCCAGCCGATCGTGATGGACAACCGGCCGGGCGCCTCCGGCGCCCTCGCCTACGGCATCGTCGCCAAGGCGGTGCCCGACGGTCACACGCTGGTGACGCTGTCGACCGGCTTTTCGCTCAATCTCAGTCTGGTGTCCAAACTGCCGTTCGATACCAACCGCGACTTCGTGGCGATCGGGTTGATCGGCACGACGCCCAATGTGCTGGTGACCAATCCGAAGACGGCGAAGACGACAGCCGAACTCGTGGCCTTCGTGAAGGGCAAGCCGGGCGCGACCAACGCCGCCTCGACCGGCATCGGCTCGACCCCGCATCTGACGCTGGAACTGTTCAAACGTGCGGCAGGCATCGATCCCACACATGTGCCGTTCAACGGCAGTGGTCCGGCGCTCGCCGACATGATCGGCGGGCGCATGGACTTCATGTTCGTCAACCTGCCGGCCAGCATCGGCCACATAAAGGGGGGGCGGATCGTCGCGCTCGCTGTGGGGTCCGAGCAGCGCACCGCGTTGTTGCCCGATGTCCCGACGATGCAGGAATCGGGCTTCAAGGGGTTTCGCTCGGTGAGCTGGGCCGGCATCGGCGGGCCTGCCGGATTGCCGAAGCCGATACTCGCGCGGTTGAGCCGTGATCTGATCGCTGCGGTCGATTCGCCCGATGTGCGCGATCGGATTTCGGCCGCGGGCGGTGAAGCGCGCTCGACGACGCCCGAACAGTTCCGCGTGTTCATCGACGACGAGATCAAGCGCTGGGCGCGTGTGATCAAGGATGCCGGGGTCAGGGTCGACGGCTGATTGCTGTCGCGCCGTTGTCGGTGCCGCGTGCTTCGCTCCGTGCCGACCGCGCGCATCGGTTACGGTTTCTGGGGCCCGTCGCGGAACCTGAGCGTGTATCCCGCAAGCAGACTTTCGGCGAGAAAGCAGAACAGCGCGAGCACGAAGAAGATCACGCCGCTCAGGAAGGTGGATGCGACCAGCGAGTTCGTGCTCGATGCGGTCGTCTCGCCGACGAACAGCGTGATCACCGTGGCGCCGATCATCACCGCCGATAGCGTGAGCAGCAGCACCGAGCCGTTGACGACCCGTCCGCGCAGCTTGAGCCGCTGCAATTCGAGGTAGACGGCTTGCGGGTCGACGACCCGGCCCTCCTGCATCCGCTCTTCGAGGTCGCGCGCGCGATCGATGATGCGTGCGAGCCGGGTCGCGAGCGCGGCGATCAGTCCGGCTACTGCAGTCAGCATGAATACCGGCGCCACAGCGAGCTGGATCGCAAGCGAGATCGCGTCGGGTGCGAGCGCATCCTGTCCGGTCATCGCTGGTCACCCGGTGACTGCAATGCGCGCAGCACGCGCTGGCCGGCGCGCCCGTTCGGCGTGACCCCGATCGATGTCTGGAATGCGCTGATCGCCGCGCGGGTCTTCGCCCCGATGATGCCGTCGGCGGTGCCGATGTCGAAACCGCGTTCGGTCAGGCGCTGCTGCAGTTCGCGCCGTTCGGCGCGCCCCAGCCCGGGATCGTCGGTAGGCCAGGGCGTCTGAAACGCGCTGCCGCCGCGCAGACGATCGGCGAGATGGGCGATCGCGAGCGCATACGATTCGGCGGCGTTGTAGGCAAAGATTGCGTCGAAGTTGCGAAACACGAGAAACGCTGGCCCCTTCGCGCCCGCGGGCACGAGCAGCCCGGCAGGGCCCACGCCGGACAGTGCGCTGCCGTCGATCTGGCGCACGCCGAGGTCGCTCCACTGCGCGAGCGTCTGGCGTGCGCGCCGCCCGCTCGGCCCGGCATAACTCGTCGGCAACCGGACTTCGTATCCCCACGGTTGCCCGGTCACCCAGCCGGCGCGCCGCAGGTAGTTCGCCGACGAACCGAGCGCATCGGGGACCGAGGCCACGATGTCGCGGCGTCCATCGCCGTCGAAATCCACGGCGAGGCGCTGATACGTCGACGGCATGAACTGGGTCTGGCCGAACGCGCCCGCCCAGGAACCGACCAGCGCCTCGGGCGCGATGTCGCCGCTTTGCACGATGCGCAGCGTCGCCAGCAGTTCGCCGCGGAAGAACGCCTGGCGCCGGCCCGCACACGAGAGCGTCGCGAGCGAGCGTAGCAGCGCGCGCTTGCCGAGGACGCGACCGTAGTCCGATTCGACCCCCCATACCGCAACGATCACGTGCCGGTCGACCCCGAACTTCTGCTCGGCGTCGGTCAGCACCGCCGACCACTTGTCCAGACGTGCGCGCCCGTCCGCGATTCGCTCATCGTCGACGAGACCCGCGAGATAGTCCCAGATCGGGATCGTGAACTCGGGTTGATCGTCGGCGGCTTTCAGGACATCGCCATCGGACTCGACAGCGGCCATCGCGGTGTCGAAGGTGAGTGGGGTGATGCCCTTCGCGGTCGCGATCGTGCGCAATTCGGCGACGCAGCGCGCGAAGGTTTCCGCGTACGCGGGCGCGCAGAAGACCGATATCGCCGCGGCCGTGGCAACGCCTCGGGCGGCGGACCGCCGAAGCGCTGCTGCAATCGACGCCGACCGTGCCAACGTGCTGCGGATCGCCTCCCTCACCGCCGCACGCGCGTACTCATGCCCCCTTCGGCAGGACATGCGCCCATTTCTCGCGCACGCGCGCGTCGAGCCCGGCGCTCGAGCGCGCCACGGCGGGGAAGGTGTCGCGCTTGATCCACGGCCGGCAGGCATCGATCACCATCCGCGAATTGAGTACCGGCTGGTCTGCCGGATACGACATCGGGTCGAGCCGGGTGCTCCAGCAGCCCTTGAGGATCTCGACGTCCTCGCGCGGATCGACGCGGGTGCACATCGCCCAGACCACCTGGTCCATGTCGGCGGGGTTGATGTCGTCGTCGACCACGACCACGTAGCGGTTGCAGTACGCGGCCGCGTGCACCTGCCCGGCAACGAGCCCGACCTGTTTCGAGTGCCCCGGGTACATCTGCTTGACCGAGACGGTCAGCCAGTAGCGCCCGCCCCCGGCTTCATGCGACCAGACGCCGGTGACGCCGGGAATTCCGGCGCCCTCGAGTTGCCGCCACACCGCGCCCGCGCGAAAGTGTCCGCGATAGTAGCTGTCGTCGTTCGGCGGCACCGCCGGCACGATGCCGAGCAGCACCGGGTCGTTGCGATGGAGCATCGATTCGACGCGGATCACCGGCTGCGGCGACTGGCCGCTGCAGTAATAGCCGGTCCACTCGCCGAGCGGGCCTTCGTCGATCTTGTCGTCGGGCGACACGTAGCCTTCGTAAGCGATCTCGGCGTGCGCCGGAATCGGCAGGCCGGTCACCGGGCCATGGATCACCTGCACCGGTTCGCCGATCAGCGCCCCGGCGGCTTCGTACTCGTTCTTGCCGTACGGAATTTCCAGACCGGCGACCATGAACAGCGCCGGGTGCACGCCGACCACCACCGCGATCGGGCACCGCTCGCCGCGCTGGAAGTACTTCTGCATCAGCAGGTCGCCGTGCTTCCCCTTCGAGCACATCACGGTCGCGATGTTGCGATCGAACACCTGGCCGCGATAGGCGCCGTAGTTGATCCAGCCCGAATCGGGGTCCTTCATGATCACCATGCAGCCGGTGGCGATGTACGGGCCACCGTCGTCCTCGTGCCACTTGGGCGTCGGGATCTTGAGCAGGTTGATGTCGCGCCCGTGCAGGACGTTCTCCATCACCTTGCCGGTCTTCACGACCTCGGGCAGATGCGTGTTCGCGCCGCCGATGTAGTTGCGCCAGTAGCGCACCAGATCCATCTCGGTCGAATCGTCGGGCAGGCCGAGCGTCATCGCGATACGCCGCACCGAGGTCAGCACATTGGCGAGTACCCGATAGCCGCGCGGATAACCGGGGACATCGTCGAACAGCAACGCAGGCCGACCCATCTTGCGCTGGTAGATGTCGACGATGCCGCCGATCTCTTCCATGCGTTCGGCACCGCTGACATGTTGCAGTTCGCCGGCGGCTTCCATTCGGTTCAGCCAGCTGCGCAGGTCCTGGTTTTCCATGGCGACGCTCCGTTCAGGGCAACGCACCGCTGTTCGCGCATTGCGAACGCAGGGGCCTTCTGCTAGGTTTCTTCAACGGTATCAGAATTCGTGCAGCGAGCGTCGACGCCGCGGTAACCGCAATCAACGAAAGAGGCTCAAGGATGACAGCGAGACAACCCGGACTGGATTCGACCGTGCAATATCGCGGACTGCGCGAGTGGCTCGAGCATACCGAGGCGATGGGCGAGTTGCTGCGCATCGACGGCGCGCACTGGGACGCCGAGATGGGCGCGATCACGCACATGCTGACCGAGAAGAGCCGGGGCAACGCGCCGGCGATCCTGTTCGACAAGGTGCCGGGGTATCCCGCCGGGTTCCGCACGCTGTACGGGCACTTCTCGTCGGTGAAGCGCGTCGCGCTGACGCTCGGTCTGCCGCTCGATTACGCGCGCAAGGTCGACATCGTCAAGGCGTATCACGAGCGCATCCGCACGCTGAAGCCGATCGCGCCGAAGATCGTCGAGTACGGGCCGATCCTCGAGAACGTGATCGAGGGCGATGCCTGCGACGTCCTCAAGTTCCCGGTGCCGCGGCACCACGAGGCCGACAAGGCGCGCTACATCGGCACCGCCGATGGCGTGATCACGCAGGATCCCGACGAGGGCTGGTTCAATGTCGGCGCCTATCGCAGCCAGGTCTACGATGCGAAGACCATCGGCTGCCAGATCACCGAGGGCAAGCACGGCCGGATCCATCGCGACAAGTATTTCGAGCGCGGGCAACCGATGAAGGTGGTCATCCTGTGCGGTCAGGATCCGTTGCTGTTCATGCTGTCGGCGAGCCCGCTCCCCGACCGGATCAGCGAGATCGATTTCATGGGCGGGCTGCGCGGTGCGCCGGTCGAATGCGTGCGCGGGCCGTACACCGGGTTCCCGATTCCCGCCGACTGCGAGATCGCGATCGAGGGCGAGGCGGTGCCGGGTCAGGTGCTGCCCGAAGGGCCGTTTGGCGAGTGGATGGGCTACTACTCCGACGACAGCGTGCCGCGGCCGTACATCAACGTGAAGACGATCCTGCATCGCAACGACCCGATCCTGTGCTGCGCGCCGCAGCACAAGCCGGTCGACGAGACGGGACTGCTCAAGGGCATCGCCGGTGCGGCCGAAGTGTGGCGCGCGCTCGAGGCGTGCGGCATTCCCGACGTGCTGGGGGTATGGAACCACGAGGCCGGCCCCGCGACCCGCTTCACCGTCGTGCAGATCTGTCAGCGCTATCCGGGCCATGCGCGCAACGCGCTGCATATCGCCGCGAACTGCCAGGGCGGTGCGTATGCGGGCAAGTGGACGGTCGTCGTCGACGAGGATATCGATGCCGGCGATCTCGACCAGGTGTTGTGGGCGATGAGCACCCGTTTCGATCCGGTCACCGACATCGACCTGATCCAGAAAGCGTGGTCGTCCAAGCGTGATCCACTGTGGTTGCCGGGCAACTTCAACAACCGCATCCTGGTCGACGCGTGCATTCCCTACGAGATGAAACTCAAGAAGACGTTTCCCACCGTGGTCGATGTCAGCCCCGACCTGCGCGCGAAGATCAAGGCCAAGTTCTCCAATCTTGATTTCCCCGGCTTCTGACGTCGGGAGTCGGTGGGCCGGCGGGATGCTGAATCTGCGTTTGGCGCGCCGATTCGCAGCGCGTCGGGCTGCAGGACACGGGGTGCGCTCCGAGGCATCGGTGCCTTTCGTGGCATTCGTGCCAATGGCGGCACCGATGGCATCGGTGGCAATTGCGTATGTCGTGGCAGGTGCCGCGCTGCTCGCCCCACTGCCAGCCTCGGCACAGATTGGCCTCGCCACGTACCCTGCGCGCAGCATCCGCCTCGTGGTGCCGTTCGGCCCCGGCGGCAGTGCGGACCTCGTTGCGCGAATTCTTAGTCAGCGGATGACCGACACCTTCGGACATCCTGTGGTGGTCGATAACCGCCCCGGTGCGGGCGCAATGCTGGGCAACGAACTCGTGGCCAAGGCAGCGCCCGATGGCTACACCCTGACGATGGGCACGCTCGGCCCGTTCGCCGTCAACCAGAGCCTGTTCCAGAAAGTGCCGTACGACAGCCAGCGCGACTTCGCGCCGATCACCCTGACCGGTGCCTCGTCGCATGTGCTGGTCGTCCATCCATCGCTGCCGGTGCGCAATCTCGGCGAGCTGGTCGCGCTGGCGAAGAAGCGTCCGGGGCTGCTCACCTTCGCCTCGAGCGGCATCGGTAACGCGACCCATCTCACCGGCGAGCTGTTCAAGTCGATGGCGGGGGTCGATGTCGTGCACGTGCCGTACAAAGGGGGTGGCGCCGCCGTCGCGGACCTGATCGGCGGGCATGTAGCGTTTTCCTTTGCGAGCATGCCCTCGGCTTTGCCGCATGTGCGCGCCGGCAGGCTGCG
>JACMMK010000204.1 GCA_014379045.1 Burkholderiales bacterium | reverse complement strand
TGCCGTTCGCTGCGCGTGCGATGCTAGAGTCGGGGTTCGGGTTGTGCGCCTGCACGAACGCCACCCGCGAAACCTGACCACGAGTTGATCAGGATCCTCCAAGACCTGAGCAAGAGCCGGAATCCCGTATGGACGAGCAAGACCTCGATACTGCGGCCCTGCGGTCGCCAACGCCGGGCGATGGCCCCGACGTGAACGAACCGGCCGTCGCGTCGCCCTGCGTGCTGGTATGCCTGTACGACAAGGGACTCGACGCTTGCCGCGGCTGCTACCGCACGCTCGACGAGATTGCGCACTGGTCGATCTATACCCCGGACGAGCAACGTGCGGTGTTGGCGCAGGTGGCCGAGCGCCGCTCGAATCTGGGACGCCTCACGGCCGATTGAACCGGCGACGGGCGCGCCACGACGACGGTCCACCCATTCAGGTCTTACGTACAGCTCTCGCCAAGATGCCCCTTTCCCCTGCTGCCGCGCGCACTGCGATTCACGTCCGACACATCGAATGCCAGGGTTTCGAGCGTGCGGACGGACTTTGGGACATCGAAGCGCACCTGACCGATGTCAAGACGCACGCGCATCAACGGCGCGACGGGGGCGACGCGCGTGCGCCGGGCGAGCCGATCCACGAGATGCGGATGCGGCTCACCATCGATCTCGACCTGCTGATCCATGCCTGCGAGGCCGTTACGGAACAAGGGCCATATCGCGCCTGTGGCGAGATCACCCCCAACTTCAAGGCCCTTGCCGGCGTGAAGATCGGTCCGGGCTGGCGTCGGCGCGTGGCCGAGCTGCTCGGCGGGGTCAACGGCTGCACGCACCTGGTCGAACTGCTCGGGACGATGGCGACGACCGCCTACCAGGCGACCGGACGTGCGCGCGCGCGACGCGACAACCTGCAGCCGAGCGATAAACGGCCCTACCAGATCGACTCCTGCCACATCTATCGCGTCGACGGGCCGGCAGTGCGCGAGCGGTGGCCGAGGTGGGCCACCGGCAACGAGGGCTGATCCGACCCGCTCGCATGCCGGGCGGCTTGCGAGCAGGCGGCCCGAGCCGTGAGCGTGTATGTCGGCCGATTCAATGAAGTGCGCTGGCTCTGCGCCGTGCCCGTGCCCGTGCGGATCTAACCGAACGGAGCGACACCAATAAGCCATCGGTGCAGCCAGAACGCGAAGGCCGCCCATGCGAGCACACCCGCGCCGACGGCGATCATCGTCGCAGTGGGCGTCCCGACAGACCGGGTAACCGCCGCCGTCCGGTCGCGGCGGCGCGCTGCGGCGAAACTCGCGATCGCCCAGATCAGGAAACCGCCGAACAGCAGCACGTCCGCCAGGGTGCCGTTCGCGAGCAGATGTGCGAGCGCCCACAGCTTTACCCCAAGGACCATCGGGTGCCCGACCGCCGCGCGGATCCGGTTGTCGGGACCGAAGGCCGAAGCGAGCAGCACGAACGCCGGCAACGTGAGCAGCGCTGCGAGATGGCGCGTCCATACCGGCGGCGTCCATAGCCACACAGGATCGCCACGCGCGGCGCCATAGCCGATCGCGATGAGTGCCACCCCGACCACCGATGCGATCGAAATGGCGGCTTTCCAGGCGTTCAGGCCGCGGCGCTCAATCACGGACGCACGCCATCCGTCGGCGACGATACGCATGGAGTGCGCACCCAAAAAAACGATCAGGCCGAGTACGAGCAGGGTCATCAGTGTGGTCCGACGGAAAGGTCGCGAAGCCGCAAGTGTCTCCAAACTTCAACTGAAATCAAGCTTTTTCTCGCATCCGACGGAAAAGACTACGATTTTTTGTTCCAAAGTTTGACTTTGCCGACCACCTTCATTACCGTCCGGTCACGCTAAAGGATGACCATGGGCGGCCGTAACTGGTTGCTCTACACGGGGTGTCGAGCAAATCGAGTCGTGGCGGGTCAGAACGCCGGCTTGCGATCGACCCCCGCCGACGGTTCACGGCGTTGCAGGACACACATTGCTGTTCAAGGCCAAGCAGAAACCCGGATGGCTCTCGCTCGCGGTGACGCGCGATACGGTCGACATCGCTCATGTTTCGCGGGTCGCGGACGGCAAACCTCGGCTCACGCGGTGTGAAACGTATCGCCGCGAAGGCTCGCTGCTGCAGACGATGACGCGGCTGCGCAAGGAGCTCGCACTCGACCAATTCCGGCTGAATGCGCTGATGCCGGGGGGGCAGTATCAGTTCCTGCAGCTCGAAGCACCGGCGGTGGCAGCCGCGGAACTGGCGACCGCGCTGCGCTGGAGAATCAAGGACCTGATCGATTTCCCGGTCGAGTCGGCGGTCGTGCAGACGATGACCATCCCGGTCGATCAGGCGCCGGGTGCCAGGACGCCGCAGGTGTTCGCGGTCGTCGCGCGCGCCGAAGCGGTACGTCTGCATGCCGAACCGTTGAGTCAGAGCGGTCTCACCCTGTCCGCGATCGACGTCGCCGAGAACGCACAGCGCAACATCTCGGTCCTGTTCGAGCCCCCGGGTCGGGGAATCGCGCTGGCCGCGTTCGACGAGACCGGAGGCCTGCTGACGGTGACCTTCGGCGGCGAGTTGTATCTCGCGCGCCGCATCGATACCTCGCTCGCCGCGCTGGTCGATGCGTCGGAGGACGACCGGCGTGCCGCGTACGATCGAATCACGCTCGAACTGCAGCGCTCGATCGATCACTTCGACCGCCAGTTCGGTTTCGTCACCCTCGCGAAGCTGTTGCTTGCCGGCGTCGGCCCCGTCGACGGGCTGCGCGACTGTCTGGCCGAGAACCTGTCGCTGCCGGTGGAACTGCTCGATCTCGCGCAGGTGCTCGATTTTCCCTCGGTGCCCGAGTTGCGAACGCCCGGGCGCCAGGCGCAGTGTCTCGCCGGCATCGGCGCGGCGTTGCGCGATGAAGCATCCGGCGTTCGGGTCTGAGCGCGCAATGAGCCCGGGAGGCGAGCGGCGAGGGACCCGTCACCTAGCGGGTGAGGGGATCGACGTAAGCGAATCGGGCGTGGGCGCTGACAGAGTAATGGTGGACGGAGCGCGATGGGTCGGAGGCGCCCGATGAGCCAGCAGATCAACCTCTACGGCGCGCAGTTCAGGCCGGTACGCGATGTGCTCCCGGCGCCGCGTCTGATCGGCATCGCGCTGAGCGCGCTGGTGCTGTTGGCGGGCCTGTGGGGCGCGCTCGCATGGCAGGTCGCCGACGCCCGGAGCCGCGCGCAGTCGGTGCACCGTGACCTCGAGAGTCGAAAGGTCGAGATCGCCGAGCTGGCGAAGACGGTGGGCGCACGGCGTTCCGATCCCAAGCTCGACCAGGATCTCGCGCGCGTCGAGGCGCTGCATCGGGCGCGCACCGAATTGAGAACCCTGCCCGCGTCGGGCGCGCTCGGCGCTCCGGGTGGTTTCTCGGAGCAGATGCGCGCGTTCGCGCGCCAGAGTTCCGATGGCCTCTGGCTGACAGGATTCGCCCTCTCTGGTCAACAGGTGGAGTTGCACGGGCGCGCGCTGTCGGCCGATCTGGTGCCGGCCTATCTGCGTCGGCTCGGGCAGGAGAAGGTGATGTCCGGGGTCGCGCTGAACGATCTTCGGATCGCGCAGCCCGAGGTTCCAAAAGGCTCGCGAGACGTCGCTGGCCCGGAAACGAAAGCGTCGCCGCGAACGCCCGCCTTCATCGAGTTTCACGTCGCGAGCGAAGCACGCGCGATGCCGACACAGGCGCCGCCGTGAGCCCGCGAGGCCCGCGGCGAGGTCCCCGTCACCTGAAAGGCGACGGGATCGACGTAGCCGAGTCGGGCTCGCGATTCGTCCCTGGGCGGCCTTCGAGCGGGAACGCAGGAGGCGGACGATGAGCCCGGGGCTACACGAACGCTGGACCACGCTGCGCGCACGCATCGATGCATTGAGCCTGCGCGAGCGCGTGATGGTGCTGGGTGCGCTGCTCGTGCTGCTCGGCTTCGGCGGCGATATGTTGCTGCTCGCACCGCAGCGCGCGCGCCTGATGACGCTCGAGCGTGAGCTCGCGCGCGAGCGCACCGAACTCGCCGCGTTCGACATCCAGCGTGACGAACTGAAGCGTCAGCTCGTCGGTGATCCGAATGAAGTGCCCAGGCTGCGGCTGCAGCAATTGACCGGCGAGTTGGCTGCGATGAACGCGGAATTCTCGCGCCTCGAAAGCACCCTGGTGACGCCCGCACAGATGGCCCCGCTGCTCGAGCAGGTGATGCGTCGAACCCGGGGCGTGAG
>JACMMK010000203.1 GCA_014379045.1 Burkholderiales bacterium | reverse complement strand
TCAGCGTGAGGCTCTCCGGCGTGGTGACCAGCGCGGTCGGTGGCTTGCGCTGCTGGCGCGCGCGCTCCGCACTTCGGGTGTCGCCGGTGCGTAGCCCGACAGTCCAATCGAGACCGAGTTCGGCCAGCGGCTCGATCAATGCACGCGCGGTGTCGGTCGCCAGGGCGCGCATCGGCGTCACCCACAGCACCGTGTAGGGCAGCGGTTTGCCGCGGCGCGCGCCGCCGCGCAGGCCGTCGATCAGCGCGGCGAACCACACCGAATACGTCTTGCCGGCGCCGGTCGTCGCATGCAGCAAGCCGCTGCTGCCCTGTGCATAGGCCTCCCACACCTCGCGCTGGAACGGGAACGGCCGCCAGCCGCGGGCCGCGAACCAGCCGCGAAGCTGCACGGGAAGCCTCAACGGCACAATGTCGCGCTGGGAATATCCACGGCAGCCGGTTGCGACGCGGGGCTGCACGGCGCGGCAACGCCCGCGATCCAGCCCTCTAGCGGATCGACGTCGTGCGCATAGCCGTAGTTCGGGCGCTGCGCTGCCCAGCCCGCCTGCATCGCACAGATCATCGCATCGAGGGTGTCGCCGCTCGCGTCCACCTGCGCCAGGGCGATGAGGTCCGACGCGCCGGCCAGGGCTAAGCCGAGACGGTTGTCACCGCGGATCATCGCTGCCAGGACGTCGGCGCGCGTACTCGCGCGCGCCGGGGTCTGCTTGGCCCGGGTGTCGCTCTTGTACGACGCGCGCTTGATGGCGCGCGCGACATGACCGGGATAGGCCTCGAGCGCGATGCGCTGCGGATCGCCGGGGAGCATTCCGGCGACGGTCACGCCGGCACGCAGCAGGCGCGGCGCACCTTCCAGAAACATCAACGCGACCGGCGGATTGACCAGCTTGAGCGCGCTGTGCGAACCCGCCGCCCGATCGACGCCGCGATGGAGATAGCGATCCCCGGGGGCGCGCGCGTTGCGATGCTCGTCGAGCCGTGCGCGGAAGGTCGCGCGCGACATCGCAGCGCAGTGCGTGACCAGCGCCGACCAGTCGAGCGGCCATCCCAGCTCGGCCACCGCCGCGCGCGGCAGTCCGAACGGAAAATCGAACCCCCCGACCCAGGGCCCGGGTTCGGTCAGCAAACGCTCGAATGCTTCAAAGCCGTCCAGCGCGGCGATCGCCTCGACTTCGACCCGGTTGCCTTCGAGGCGCGCGCGCGCCACCGTGATCGGCTTCGCGCGGCGTGGGGCACTGGTGAAGTCCACGCCGAGCAGACGCGTCGGCGCGCGCGCAACGGTCATCCGAGGCTGCGTGCGAGCTCGCGCAAGCGCTTGAGCGAATCCGCATCCTCGATTCGTTTGTCGGTGCGCAGCCGCAGGATGCGTGGAAAACGCACGGCGATTCCGGACTTGTGCCGCGCGCTGATCGCGATGCCTTCGAAACCGATCTCGCACACGAGTTTCGGGGTGACGCTGCGTACCGGTCCGAACTTCTCGACCGTGTTGTGGCGGATGAAGCCGTCGACCTCGGCGATCTCCGCATCGGTGAGCCCCGAGTAGGCCTTGGCAAACGGCACCAGCGCCCCCGCCTGCCACAACGCGAACGTGTAGTCGGTGTAGAGACTCGCGCGCCGGCCGTGGCCGCGCTGCGCATAGATCAGGACCGCGTCGATCGACAACGGGTCGATCTTCCACTTCCACCACTCGCCGATCGGACTGCTGCGAGTGCGACCGATACCATAGGCCGAATCGAGGCGTTTCAGCATCACGCCTTCGACACCGCGCGCGCGCGAGTCGAGCCGCAACCGCGCGAGTTCGCTCCACGACTCGGTCTCGATCAGCGGCGACACGCCGAAGGCGTCGCACGCAACCGCGGCAACGACGGTCTCCAGCGCGGCACGTCGCGCCGCGAACGGCCGTGCACGGACATCGAGCCCTTGATGCTCGAGCAGGTCGTAGGCGAGAAACCCGACCGGCGCTTTCGCGAGCATCGCCGCAGACACGGTCTTGCGTCCGATCCGCTGCTGCAGGACGGCGAACGGCGCGACCCGACCCTCGCGCCAGGCGACGAGTTCGCCGTCGACGACGCACCCGTCCGGCAGCCGCCCGGCGATCAGCGCGACTTCGGGGAAGCGCTCGGTCACCAGTTCCTCCCCGCGCGACCAGATGAACAGCGCGCCGGCGCGGCGCACGATCTGGGCGCGGATGCCGTCCCACTTCCATTCGGCCGCCCAGTGGCTGCGCGCGCCGAGCGCTTCCACCGGGGCGGCGATCGGATGCGCGAGAAAGAACGGATACGGTCGCCCCGGCGGTACGTCCTGGTCGTTGCGATCGATCAGCCGGTGCCACGACTCGACATTCGGCTGCCATTCGCCGGTCAGGCGTTCGGCGATCGTCTGTGCCGACAGTCCGGTCGATTCGGCGACGCCCTGCACGACGAGCTGGCGCGACACGCCGACCCGGAAGCTGCCGGTGATCAGCTTGTTCCAGACGAAACGCCCCGATGCGTCGAGCTCATCCCACCACGCGAGCAGCGTCGGCGCCAGCGCGTCGGGTGCCAGCGCCCGGATCCCGAGCAGTCGCTGCTCGACCCAGACATGCAGAGGCAGATCGCTGGCGCTGCCGGTCGCCGGCGGCAACAGATGCGCGATCGTCTCGGCCAGGTCTCCCACCGCCTGATAGCTTTCCTCGAACAGCCAGTCGGGAATTCCGGCGCTCTGCGCGGCCAGCGCGCGCAAGGTTTTCGACGGCACGGCCTGCCGGGGCTTGCCGCCACACAGGAAGTACACCGCCCATGCCGCATCCGCGGGCTCGGTGTCGGCGAAGTAAGCCGCGAGGGCGCTGCGCTTTGCGCGGATCGACGTCGTCGAATCGAGCGCCCGGTACAGCGCCGCGAACTCACGCATCGTCGGATGCGTCGCGCACCGCGTGCAGTGGCAGCTGCGTCGGGGGCTCGGGTTGCGCACTGCCTTGCGCGCTCGACGCGCTGGCAGAGGCCAAGTCCGCCGCGCTGGTGTCGTCGGCGTCCCCGCCGTACTGCGCATCGAACTCGCGGGTGTCGAAGGTACGCCCGTCCAGACCGCGCTCGGTAAGATATCGCGCGAGCGACGCCGAGTAGCCGTGCGTCGCATAGACGCAGTGCGCCCCGCTCGCTTCGATCGCGCGATTGAGGCCAGGCCAGTCGGCGTGATCGGACATGACGAATCCGCGGTCGACACCGCGGCGACGGCGGGCCCCGCGCAACTGCATCCAGCCCGACGCGAACGCATCGCTCGGGTCCGGAAAGCGGCGCATCCAAGGCGTCGACTGCGCCGACGGCGGTGCAACGACGAGTGCGCGACCGAGGCGCTTGCGCTCGGCGGCGTCGGTGAGATCGCTCACCATCATCGTCGGCGGCAGCGCGACGCCGGCCTCGCGGTAACGACGGTTCAGGGTCTCGACGGCGCCATGGCAGACGATCGGCCCGATCGACGCGTCGACGCCGGCCAGGATGCGCTGCGCCTTGCCGAAGGCATAGGCGAAGACGACGCTCGCGCGGCCGAGCTCTGCATTGCGCCGCCACCACTCATCGATCTCGCCGGCGAGTTGCGCTGGCGTGGCCCAACGGTACACCGGCAGCCCGAACGTCGACTCAGTAATCAGGGTGTGCGCGCGCACGGGTTCGAACGGCGCGCAGGTCGGATCGCTATCGAGCTTGTAGTCGCCGGTAACCACCCAGATCTCGCCGGCCACTTCGACCCGGACCTGCGCGGATCCGAGCACATGGCCGGCCGGATGCAGCGACACCCGAGCGCCACCGATGACGACCGGTTCGCGGTAACCGATCGCGTCGATTTCGACATCGCCGAGCCGCGTACGCAGCACCCCGAGCGCATCGCGCTGGGCGAGGTATCGCCCGTGACCGCGGCGTGCGTGGTCGGCATGCGCATGGGTGAGAATCGCCCGGTCGACCGGGCGCCACGGGTCGATATGGAAGTCTCCCGCCGGGCAATACAGGCCGGAGGCGCGCAACTCGAGCACCGCCATGGTCTAGCGCTCGGCGGTCCGCATGGCCACCGGCAGGCACACGTACGCTTCAGGCATGATCGGCAACCGGCACCCGCTGCGCGAAACTCGCACAGGCAAGCGCCGTGTCGAGCAGATCGCGCGCCAGCGGTTCGGTCACGGTGCGCGGGGCGGGAATCATCGCCGCACGCAGCGACAGCGCCATGGCGAGGGCCTGCATCACATCACCGTTGCTCACCTTCGCCTGCGCCGTGACGCCCGCGTCGATGGCGGCAAGGATAGCGGTCAACAGCGTCGACACATCATCGGCGCTACGCGTCTCACCGTGCAGATCGAAAGTGACATCGATCGTTTCGCCACTGGCCGTGGTGGCGCGGTAGGGAAGGTGGCTGGTCATGGAGATCCTGACGGGGAACGATTGGCGAGGCGTAGGGGCGATCGCGGCGGCTACGCGCGGCGGACCTTCGAGCCGAACGCGAGGTCATAGCCGGGCATGACCTGCGCGTTAGCGAAGAACGGTAGATCATGTTAGCCGAGCCGACGCGTCGCGCGTTGGCGCGAGCGCCTGCCCGGCTTAATAAAATGATCACCGTTGCGTCACGGGCGCGTCTTGCCGTAGGGTGATGCTTCGCGGTGTGATAGACCCCTTGCACGCCGAGCTGGTCGACGTGGGAAGCACGCAATGCGCATTGCGCTGGTGACCGAGACTTATCCGCCCGAGATCAACGGGGTGGCCATGACCACCGGTCGGTTCGTCGATGCGCTCGCAGCACGCGGCCACAATCTTCACATTTGCCGTCCCCGTCAGGGGCGCGACGACAAGCCGCGCCAAGACGAACGGATCGAGGAAGCGTTGTTTACCGGCTTTCCGATCCCGCGCTATCCCGAACTTCGGATGGGTCTTCCGGCCAGAGCGCGCTTCGAGTCGCTCTGGCGCGAATGGCGTCCCGACGTCGTGCAGATCATCACCGAAGGCCCCCTTGGAGGCTCCGCACTGCGCGCCGCGAGGCGGCTGGGCATTCCCGTCGGGACCGATTTCCATACCCATTTCCCGATGTACAGCCGCCACTACGGCATCGGCTGGATGCGGCCGGTGCTAGAGACGTATCTGCGCTGGCTGCACAATGCGTCGCTGTGCACGCTGGTGCCGACGCGCGAACTGCGCGACGAGTTGAAGAGCGACGGCTATCGCAATCTTGCGATCGTCGCGCGCGGGGTCGACACCGAACTGTTCGATCCGCGCCGCCGTTCGCAGGCATTGCGCGCCGAATGGGGAGCGACCGATGCCACGTTGGTGGTGCTCTACGTCGGCCGCATCGCACGCGAGAAGAACATCGAAGTGGTGTTCGACACGTTCGCTGCGATGCGTCGCGAAGTGGCCGATGCCAAGCTCGTGCTGGTCGGCGACGGGCCTATCCGTGCGGGTCTCGCCGAGAAGTATCCGGGCGTCGTGTTCAGCGGCACCCGCCGCGGCGAGGAGCTCGGCGCGCACTATGCGAGCGGCGATATCTTCCTCTTCCCCAGTCTCAGTGAGACCTACGGCAACGTCACGGTCGAGGCGATGGCCAGTGGCTTGGCGGTCGTCGCCTACGACTATGCGGCCGCCCGCGAGCATATCCGGCATGCGGTAAACGGATTAACGGTGCCGGTCGACGATGCCGCGAGCTTCACCAAGCTGGCCTGCGCACTCGCGCTCGACCGCGAACGCGCGACCGAGATCGGCCGGCAGGCTCGGGTGAGTGCGCAGCGGGTGAGTTGGGACCACGTGACCGACCGCTTCGAGACCATCCTGCGCAAGATGGCTTCCGGACTTCCGATCGATGAACCTACGACTGCGCTACCCGCTCGCGCGGTTTAGCGCCTGGGAAGGCGAACTGTGCCGCTGCGCCAACCGGGTTGGCGTGCGTCCGTGGGTATGCGTGCCGCTACAGGTGGCGAGCCGGCTCGGTGACGGGGTGTTCTGGTATGCGTTGATGGCGGCGTTGCTGGTGTTCGACGGCGCACGTGCGCGCGAACCGGTGTTACGGATGGTGCTCACCGGGCTGATCTGCATCGCCCTCTATCGCTGGCTGAAGGGGCGCACCTCGCGCCCGCGCCCCTACCAGCTCTACACCGACATCCGGCTCGGCACCGCGCCGCTCGATCTCTACAGTTTTCCGTCCGGGCACACGTTGCACGCGGTCGCGTTCAGCATCGTCGCGCTCGCCTGGTACCCCGTTCTCGCGCCGCTGCTGCTTCCCTTCACGCTGATGGTGGCGCTGTCCCGGGTGGCACTCGGGTTGCATTACCCGAGCGACGTGATCGCCGGCGCCCTGCTCGGCGCCCTCGTTGCGACCACGGTGATCTGGCTCTGACACGGCGGTAGCGGACGAAGCATGGGCTGGCGTCGAGGCGGCCTGCGTGCCGGAACCCCGACAACCGGCAGTTATACTCGCGGCGGTTTCTTCGACTACTACGCGGCCGCCCCGAACCATGTCCACGCTCATCTGCGGTTCGATCGCCTACGACACCATCATGGTGTTCGCCGATCGGTTCAAGAATCACATCCTTCCGGAAAAGATCCACATGCTCAACGTGGCTTTTCTGGTACCCGAGATGCGTCGCGAGTTCGGCGGCTGCGCGGGCAATATCGCCTACACATTGAAGATGCTCGGCACCGAGCCGATAATCATGGCGACCGTCGGCGACGATGCAGAGCCGTACCTCGCCCGCCTCGACGCCATGGGGATGTCGCGCAGGCATGTGCGCAAGGTTCCCGACAGCTTTACCGCGCAGGCTTTCATCACCACCGATCTGGACGACAACCAGATCACCGCGTTCCATCCGGGCGCGATGAACCATTCGCAGCTGAACGCGGTCGGCGATGCAAGCGGGGTGGAACTCGGTATCGTGGCCCCGGATGGGCGCGACGGGATGATCGAGCATGCGCAGCAGTTCGCCGCAGCCGGCATCCCGTTCATCTTCGACCCGGGCCAGGGTTTGCCGATGTTCGACGGCGCCGAACTGCTGCGGTTCATCGATGCGGCAACTTACGTTACCGTGAACGATTACGAGGCGCAGCTGTTGCAGGAGCGGACCGGGCAGACCCTCGAGTCGTTGGCGGCGAGCGTGCAAGCGCTGATCGTGACCCTGGGCGGCGCGGGGTCGCACATCTATTCCAAAGGTCAACGGATCGAGATACCGAGCGTTAATCCGGTGGCAGTGATCGATCCGACCGGATGTGGGGATGCCTACCGGGCCGGCTTATTGCATGGGATCAATGCGGGCATGGACTGGCCGACGGTCGGGCGCCTCGCCTCGTTGATCGGCGCCTTGAAGATTGCGCACCGGGGTGGACAGAACCATCGCTTCGACCGGGCAGAGATCGGCGTACGGTATCGTGAGGCATTCGGCTCCGCGCTGGATTGACTCGGTTGGCGCTCGGGCTTGCGTCAGCGCCGCATCGCGGCGCGGCGCGTGGGAAAGGGATATGGCAATGAACAAAAGTCATGCAGTCATCGCAGCGCTCGTGGCATCGATCGTGCTGTCGGCGTGTGCAACGGGCCAGGGCGGGAATAGCTACTCGCGTGAGCAGGCGCGTACCGAGCAGAGCGTGCGCGTGGGCACGGTTGAAAGTGTGCGTACGGTTCGTATCGAAGGTACGCGTACCCCGATCGGCACTATCGCCGGCGGCGCGGTCGGCGGCATTGCCGGAAGCACCGTGGGTCAGGGCCGCGGGAGTGCGGTTGCTGCAGTGATCGGCGCGTTGGCTGGTGGCCTGGTCGGGTCGGCGGCCGAAGAGGGAATCACGCGCAAAGAGGGGTTGGAAGTCACGGTCCGCCTGGACAACGGCAACATCATCGCGATCACCCAGGAGGCGGACGTGCAGTTTCAGCCGGGCGATCGGGTGCGCGTGCTCGCCGGCGGCGGCGTATCGCGCGTCACGCGCTGATACCCCGTCGTGTCGCGCTGACGGTCAGTCGGGGTCGAGCGTCGACTGCTGCGCGCAGGCGATCGAAAACAGCTGGCGATCCTCTAGCCGGAGCGCGGTCAGCTGGCTTCCCCAGACACATCCGGTATCGAGGCCGATCACGCCATTACGGTCGATGAAACCCAGGGCCGACCAGTGCCCGAAGACGACGGTGTCGCTCAGCGTCTGACGGCGCGGGGAGTCGAACCAGGGCACATAGCCTTTCGGCGCTTTCGACAGCGGGCCTTTGTGACTGAACTCGAGGTCGCCTTCGGTTCCCACGAGCCGCATGCGCGTGAACGCGTTGACGGCGAAGCGCGCGCGGCGGTGCCCGGTGAGTGACGGATGCCAGTGGTACGGCGCATTGCCATACAGATCCTCGAAGAAGTCGAGGTAGGCCGCCCCCCCCAACAAGCGCGCGGCGCCGGCGGCTTCGGCCTGTGCCTCGGCGAGCGTCCATTCGGGCAGCACCCCCGCGTGCACCATCACGAACCCGGCTTCGGCGTGGAGCAGAGGCTGGCGGCGCAACCAGCCGAGCAGTTCCTCGCGGTCGGGGGCCCTGAGGACGTCGTCGAAGGTGTCGGTCTTCTTCGCCGGAGTCATCCGTGCCGCGACCATCAGCAGATGGATATCGTGATTGCCGAGTACTGTGACCGCACGCGGCCCCAGCCCCGCGACAAAGCGCAGCACGGCGAGCGACTGGGTACCTCGATTGACCAGGTCGCCGACGAGCCACAGCCGATCGCGCGCGGCATCGAAAGCGACGCGATCCAGCAGTTGCAACAGCGAGTCGTAGCAGCCCTGAAGGTCGCCGATTGCGTAGGTGGACATGCGTGAGCGCGGCAGGAGTCAATGACGAAAGGGGCAACCGAATCTAGCACGCCGGCCCCTCGCGTTCGGCGCGTTTCCACACATGACAGGGATGTCGATCGCGGGTAGACTCGTTCGCAATAAGAGAACACTTGATCAAAGGACTCCGCCATGAAACTTCGCCATATCGCGCTTTCGGTGCCGGATGTCGCGGCTGCCCAGAAGTTCTTCGAAGATGCTTTCAGCATGACCAAGGCGGGCGACGCGCAGAACGGCGTCTACATGACCGACGGCACGATGAACGTCGCCTTGCTCAACAAGCACGGGAAGGTCGACGGCATCGACACCAACGGGCCGTTCTACGGCGTGATGCATTTCGGCATGTGGGTCGACGACCTCGAACAGGCGGAAAAGCAGGTCACGCAGGCCGGCGCGAGCTATCTGTTCGGGCGCCCCACCGAAGCCAAGAAGAGTTTCTACGAGGTGAAGTACAAGGATCCGAGCGGTATCGTGTTCGACGTCACCGCCAGTGGCTGGAAGGGCGCCGTCAAGAACGTGAAGCCGGTCGAGTAGACCGCAGCCCGCGCATCCACCCCCGCCAGATCGATACCGAAGGAATCACAGATGCCCTCGAACAATGCCCCGGTGATCGTCGTCGGCGCCGGCCCCGCCGGGGTTTCGCTTGCCCTTTATCTGGCGCAGCACGATGTCGATACCGTGCTGATCGAGACTTTCACCGAAGCCAACTATCTCGACCAGGCGCCGCGCACCGGCAGCATCCATCCGTCCACGCTCGAGATGTTCGCCGACCTCGGCGTCTATGAGCGGATCGCGCCGCGCGGATTGGTCGCGCCGACCTTCCAGTTCTGGGATCGCGAGACCGACAGCATGATCGCCGAGTTCGATCATGCGGTGCTGAAAGACGACACCCGCTTCCCGTTCGTTCTGCAATGCGAGCGCATCAAGGTGATCGACGAGGTGATGCAGATGCTGCGCGGGTATCCGAACGTGACCCTCCGCATGGGCACCACCTTGGAAGCGATGGCGCAGGACAGCGCCGGCGTCACCGCCATCGTGGTCAACGAAGCGGGTGAGCGCGAGTCGATCAAGGGCTCGTTCATCGTCAGCGGCGAGGGCGCGCGCAGCGTGATCCGCAAATCGCTCGATATCGACTTCGAGGGCTACAAGTACCCGGATCAGGTGCTGACCGTGTCCGTCGTGCACGACTTCGACAAGGAACACGGTTACTCGTACCGCAACTATTTGTCCGACCCGGAACAATGGTCGAACCTGTTCAAGTGGGGGCAGCCGGAGCGCTGGCGCGTGCACTTTCCAACGAATATCGACGATGACCCGGAGCTGCTGTTGTCGGACGAGTACTGCCAGAAACAGCTGCAGCGCTTCCTGCCGAACTCGAAGCCCTACGAGATCGTCTACCGCAAGCTCTATTCCAGCCATCAGCGGGTCGCGGCGACCTTCAATGTCGGCCGTGCGCTGCTGGTGGGCGATTCGGCGCATGTCAACAGTCCGATCGGCGGCGTGGGGATGAACAGCGGCGTGCACGACTCGGTGAATCTCGGCGAAAAGCTGGTCGGCATCCTGCGCGGCGAGATGGACATGCCGGTGCTCGATCGCTATACCCGCCAGCGCAGGCACGTCGCGGTCAATCACGTGAAGACAATCACCGAGCGCAACAAGAAGCTGATCAACGAGCGCGATCCGGAGATCCGCAAGCGAAACCACGAGATGCTGCACCGATCGGCGACCGATCCGACACTCGCGCGCGAGTACATCCTGCGCACCTCGTTGATGAAGAGCCTCGAGGAAGTCGCGGCTATTCAGTGATCGACGGCCACCGCGCCGGACTGCGCCGGCAAGTGCGCGGAGATGTGATCGGCAGTCTCGACTGCCGCCTTCGCAAAGGCATTGATCTGCGAGCGGGTGAAGCCGAGCTTGCGTCGGGCGCCGACCAGCACGGCTTTGAGGGTTCCTTCGCGGTCGACGATCGGCGCGGCGACGCTGAACGATCCCGGCACCGTCTCGCCCTCGCTGATCGCATAACCGCGCGCGCGCGTGGCCTGCACCGCGCGCAGGAATTCACGCTCGGTGCTGATCGATTTCAGCGTGTAACGCGGCAACCCGTGCAACTCAATCAGCTTGCGGATGCGCGCGTCGGAGAGGAAAGCGCTGCGCACCTGTCCGCCGGCACCGTAGTTGAGCGGAATGCGCGCGCCCGTCGGCACGTGCAGTTCGGGGTCGTCGTCGGTTTCGATCATGTCGACGATCAGCAGGTCGGTATCGTCGACGAGTCGCAACGACACGGTCGCCTCGAAGCGTGCAGCGAGCGCACGCAACCTGCCTCGTGCCCAACTCATCGTGTTCGAGTGTCGGCCGGCGAGCGCGCCGATCTCGAAAGCCTTGTAGCCGAGGCAATAGCGGCGCGTGCGCGGATCGCGGCGCAGGTAGCACATGTCCTCCAACGTCTTGATCGCCCGGTGGATGCGACTCTTGTGCACGCCGAGTTCGCGCGCGACTTCGCTGACGCCCAGTTCCGGGCGACCCTCGGAGAACAGGCTCAGTATCTCCAGCCCGCGGCGCAGTCCGGCGGAGCGCGCAGCAGTCGACGTGCGCGCGACAGCTCGTTTCGCAATGATTTTGGGTGGCGCGGCATCACTGTCCAGAGCCGGAACGCGCGCGCTGGCGGGGGGGCGTGGCATCAGGCGATTGTCCCATCTGGCACACTAAATGCACCAGTGCAGCCTTCTGCTCGAGGCGGCCGGGGTGTCGATCGGATGCACCCACCCATCATCGCTATCGTCACCGTCTCGAGTCGCAACACGGGAGATTGCCCATGCACGCGTTTGCCTCCATTACTGCCGCTGAAACGTTCACCTCGACCCGGTGCCGGGTTCGAGGCAGGTCGACGCTTCACTGGCTGCCTGTCGCGCTCACCCTTTCGGCACTGTCCGGCGCCACTTCCGCGCAGAATTTCCCGGCGAAGGCGATCCGTCTGATTTCGCCGTTCGAACCGGCCGGCAGCAACGATGGCGTCGCCCGGCTGATCGCGCCGAAGCTCGGCGAACTGCTGGGTACATCGGTGCTGGTCGAGAACCGACCCGGCGCGGGCGGCGTGATCGGCACCGAAGTCGGTGCGAAAGCGCTTCCCGACGGCTACACGCTGACCGTCGCCACCACGTCGACATTCTCGATCAACCCGGTGCTGCGCAAGGTTTCGTACGACCCGCTGGTCGACTTCGCGACGGTCGGACTGATCGGCGTGTCTCCGTATGTAATGCTCACGCATCCATCGGTGCCGGTGAAGAACGTGCAGGACCTGGTGACGCTCGCGAAGAAGCGCCCGGGGCTGGTCGAATACGGTTCCGGTGGCATCGGCACACCCGGCCACCTTGCCGGCGCTGCATTCGCGCGCCAGACTGGCATCGAGTTCACCCACATCCCCTACAAGTCCGGTGCCTCGTCGATCGCCGATCTGGTCGGCGGACGCATCACGCTCGTGTTCACGACGATGCTGGTCGCCGACAGCCTGATCGAAGCGGGTCGGCTGCGCGCGCTGGGGGTGACGACGCGTGCACGCCTGCCGCGCTTTCCGAACATCCCGACGATCGACGAGTCGGGTTTGCGGGGCTACGAGTTCACCCTCTGGCTTGGCGTGGTCGCGCCGGGCAAGACGCCCGATGCGATCGTGCAGCGGCTGTCCGATGCGCTGTCACGTACCTTGCGCGATACCCCGACCCATACCGCACTGGCCGGCCAGTCGGTCGAGGTGCTGTTCGAGCCACCGAAGGACTTCACTGAACGCATCCGGCGCGAACTGGTCACCTACGCGAAGGTGATCAAGGAGTCCGGCGCCAAGGTCGACTGAACGCGGCGCGGCGCAGCGCCGAAACAGCGGTTGCCGGTCAGCGCGGCTGCAGCCCCAGCATCGCAAGCAGCGCGCGTCCGACCACGCCGAACGGGTTGGCGGCAGTCTCGGCAATCTCGAAGTGGTTGTAGCCCTCGGCGATCTCGAACACCACGGGCTTGCCGGCGTCCGCCAGGGCCTGCGCGAAGTCGCGCGACTGGCGCTGGAATTCGGGTGACTCGAGCGTGCCGACCATCATCGAGACCGGCGCGTTGATCCTCTCGACATGGCGCATCGGTGACAGCGCGTCCTCCATCTCGTCGGTGAAGTTCACGTACTGGCCGCGTTTCGACAGCCGCGGTCCACGCAGGTCGTACATGCCGCTCTGGAACACGTAGCCCTTGACGACGTCGGCCGGCAGGTCGAAGGCGTGCGGCCAGTCGGTGATAGCAGCGCACGCGCTCAGATGGGCGCCCGACGATCGCCCGCAGACGTAGAGTCGCTTCGCATTGCCTCCGAAGGTCGCGGCGTTCTGATACGTCCACTTCACCGCGCGCCGTACCTGGTCGACCATCGGCAACAGACTGGCGCCCACGTCCTGCACCGGTGCAAAATCAGGCACGACGAGGTGCGCACCGGCGCGCGTCAACATCTCGCCCGGGTACGCATGATCGCGCGCGAGGTGACCCTTCCAGGCGCCACCATGGATATAGATCATCACCGGCGCATCGGGTGCCTGCGTCCGGTAGACATCGAGCTGTTCGACCTCGGTCGGCCCGTAAGCCGCGCGCAGCGGTGCGCCGACACGGGCGCGCACCTGTTCGCTCAACACCGCGAGCCGTGCGTTGACGAGTTTCGAGTTGGGCGCCCACACCTGCTGGTCGTAGGCGTCGTCGAGCGCCTTCTGGTCGAGATCGAGGAACACTTTGTCGGTCATGGTCGGGCGTCTCCAGGCGATGAATCGGCGCTCGATGCTATCACCTGCGCCGCCCGCGCCTGCCCGGTCGGCCGACCGCGCCGCGTCTGCCGTCGGGCGCCGTCGGTTGGACCGGAACCGCGAAAAACGCTATTCTTCCCACAGCTTGGCGCCCGTAGCTCAGCTGGATAGAGTACAGGCCTCCGAAGCCTGGGGTCGTGGGTTCGAATCCCGCCGGGCGCGCCACTACACCGATCCTAAATGACGCCGACCGGTGAGCCTCGGCCGACGCATGGTGTAGCGCCTCGACGTGTCCCTGGCTGGTGGCACAAGGACGCGCAGCCGAATCGTCAAGCAACGCCTGCAAAGCGCAGCAAGTCGATGATCGTGAAATCTTCACGTGTCTTGGAGGGGTCCAACGTCGGAAAGCTCGGTTCCCAATCGGGGTCCTGCGACAGGTAGGACCCGCGATCACCCTGGAGCAGTCCGATGAACACTTCGGCGACAATGCGCGCGCCGACCGGCCCCAGCCGCTCGCCGTTTTCCATCACACCCGCCTCGCGCAGGATGTAGAACCAGAGCGGAGTGCGATCGTCCATGCCGTGCGGCTGCAGATCGGCCAGATCGCCCGCCGACAGCACAGGCAGGCTCATTGCCTTCGCCACGCGCTGACCGGAAGGCAGCGAGAAGGTCAGGTGGCGCAGGAGATTACGCTGCGCCAACGAGGCCGGATTGCTTTTCGGATCGGGGTTCGAGACCACCGAAGCCGGGAGCTTGAATAGGGCGGTCGAGAGCGTGGTGTCGACCTTCTTGTTCGGGCGGACGTTGCCGTCGGAAAAGTCGAAGAAGGTGGGCCAGTCGATGAAGCGACGCGGCGCCCGGCGCCCTCCCGAAAGATCGTCGGGATCCGTCGCGTTCGACGGTGTCGGGTCGAAGATCATGCCGAAGAACGGCTGTCCGCCGGGATTGCCGTTGAAGTTCGCCCGGTACGACGGTCGCACCTGGCTGTGGCCGAAGCGATAGACCGCGACCGAGAACTCGACGGGAATGAACGGCTCGTTGTGCCACTTGTAGAACTTTCGACCGTTCTCAAGCACGTCCTCGACGACCGTGCTTCCGCATGTCTTCTTGAGAAACTCGTGGATCACCAACCACTGATAGTGCCAACGCACCAACCGTTGCGCTTCGTTGAAGATCTGGTCGGGTTTGGTCAGCTTGATCTTGGTCTTGACGTGCTCGACGGCCGCATTGTGGAACTTCAGGAACGCGACCTGAAGCTGCGAGAGGATGAGGTTCTCGTCGTTTCGGGGGTCCCCTATCAGCGCAACACTTTGGCTGTTGCGCGGCAGGTCGTGTTTGCCGGGCGTGCCGGTCTCTTCCAACAAAAACTTGATTCCCCTGCCCGCGACCTGGTCATAGAGGTGAGGGCTGCCACCAGGACCCGCACCGTAGACGTTATCCAGCGCAAGGCTCGGGGTCCGGAAGTTGGAGATGTGTTCCGGGTCGACCTGACGCTCCAGGCTCGACGTCGGATCGAATGTCATGTCGTGATCCAGAAACTGACCAAGAAACGTGAACCCGGCGGTCATCGTCGCATTGTTGGAATTCTTCGCCGAGAGCGCGGGATCGGTGATGAGTTTTATCGGTCCTTCAGAGAGCTTGTCCCTGGCGTCCATGATCCCGCCCGGCTTACCGATGTCGAGCAACGCCGCCCGTACCTCGGGCGTATCGGCTGCAAACGGAGGAAGCTTTCCGAACATCCGACCAAACCTGCCGGAGTCGAAATACTGCGACTTCGGCGGAACGATGTCGTGCGGATAGACGCCGTGATGGGCCATTTGAATGTCTCCTCGCTCTGGTTGTGTTTTTTACTTCGACAGTCTGCTCAACAAATTCCCAACTTGTTTGGCAGCAGCTGTATGTGTGTATTCTCATTATATGACTATGCTAGTCGCGCGCGGGAGCGCCTCTTTTACCGTTGGCCCGTCGCGCTCAAAGCATTTCGAGCGGTTGCGCGAGGGCGGGCCCGGGAAACAGTCTCTCGAGTTCCGCACACTGCACGGCGGTCAGCGGCCGCTCCGATGCCGCAATGTTCTCCCGCAATCTTTCGCGTCGCCCGGTTCGCGGAATCACGATGACGTTCTCGCGGCCGATCAACCATGCGAGCGCCGCCTGCGCCGGCGTCATCGAATGCCGTTGCGCGAAGCCGACCAGCCGAGGGTCGGTGAGCAGGCGCGCCTGTTCGAGCGGCGAATACGCCATCACCGGGACCACGCGCTCGCTGAGCCACGGCAGCAGATCCCATTCGATGCCGCGACGCGCGAGGTTGTAGAGCAGCTGGTTCGTCACCGCGCTGGCACCGCCGGCCGTGCGCCACCAGGCTTTCATGTCGTCGAGGTCGAGATTGCTGACCCCGAAATGGCGGATCTTTCCCGCGCGCTGCAGCGTGGTAAACCCCGCGATCGTTTCGGCGAAGGGAATGCTGCCGCGCCAGTGCAGCAGGTACAGATCGATGCGGTCGGTCTGCAGCCGGGCGAGACTTCGCTCGCACGCTTTCACCACGCCATCGCGGCTCGCGTTGTGCGGGTAGACCTTGCTCACCAGGAAGACTTCGTCACGCCGGCCGCGGATCGCTTCGGCCACCATTTCCTCAGCACGGCCGTCGCCGTACATTTCCGCGGTGTCGATCAGGCACGCGCCCAGATCGAGGCCGAGCCGCAGCGTGGCAATCTCTTCATCACGCTTCACCGGGTCTTCGCCCAGGCACCAGGTGCCGAGCCCGAACGCGGGCACACGCTCGCCGCCCGGAAGCACTACCGTCCGCATCGAAATCACTCCAGCTTGTCGCGGGGTTTCTACCACCCCGGACTCTGGCAAAATGATAGCTTCAATTCCATCACCCTTGTGAGGTTCGAATGAGCTACGTGATCGAAGCGCCGATGGTCGTCTCGTTACCGGTCGACGGCGAAAGCGCCCGCTTTCCCGTGCGTCGCATCTACTGCGTCGGTCGCAACTACGCCGATCACGCGCGCGAGATGGGTCATGACCCGGACCGCGAACCGCCGTTCTTCTTCATGAAACCGGCGGACGCGATCGTTCCTACGGGCGCGACGATTCCCTTTCCGGTCGCGACCGAAGACCTGCATCACGAGATCGAACTCGTGGTCGCGCTCGGTACCGGCGGCAAGAACATCTCGGTCGACAACGCGTTGATGCACGTCTACGGCTACGGTGTCGGGCTCGACATGACCCGGCGCGACCTGCAGGGCGAGGCGAAGAAGATGGGTCGCCCCTGGGAGATGGGCAAGGGCTTCGACCAGTC
The DNA here is from genome assembly GCA_014379045.1 of Burkholderiales bacterium. GTDB lineage: Bacteria > Pseudomonadota > Gammaproteobacteria > Burkholderiales > CAIKXV01 > CAIKXV01. The sequence goes on along the minus strand of JACMMK010000203.1, from coordinate 14,199 downwards.
GGCGCCGTGCACCGGGCTGAAGAAGGCCGCGACGCTCGGTCATCCGGCCGCGGGCGCGATCTGGCTCAAGGTCAATGGCGCGGTCAAGCAGAAAGGCGATCTGAACCAGCACATCTGGAACACGCAGGAAACGATCTCCTACCTGTCGCACCTGATGGAACTGTGTCCCGGCGACATCATCATGATGGGGACGCCCGCGGGCGTCGGCCCCTGTCGGCCGGGCGATACCCTCGAAGGGCATATCGACGGCGTCGGCGATCTCACCGTCACCTACGCGAAGTAACCTGCCCTCTCCCGTCTGAACGGAGCATCACGGATGAATCAACGCAAACTCGGCGCGAACGGACCCCAGGTCGCGGCAGTCGGTCTCGGCTGCATGGGCATGTCCATTTCCTACGGTACCCCGGACGATGTGGAGTCGGTCGCGACGATGCATCGCGCGCTCGACCTGGGCTGCAACCTGCTGGTGACCTCGGACGCCTACGGCAACGGCGTCAACGAAGAACTGGTCGGCAAGGCGATCAAGGGCCGGCGCAAGCAGGCGCTCGTGTGCACGAAGTTCGGCAATCTGATGGGCGGCGGTGGGGTCAACGGTCGTCCAGAGTATGCGATGGAAGCGTGCGCGAAAAGCCTGCAGCGCCTCGGCGTCGACGAGATCGATATCTACGGTCTGCACCGCGTCGACCCGAACGTGCCGATCGAAGAGACCGTCGGCGCGATGAAGCGGCTGCAGGAACAGGGCAAGGTGCGCTACCTCGTGCTGTCCGAAGCCGGGCCCGAGACCCTGAAGCGCGCGATGAAGGTGGCGACGATCGATGCGGTCGAGACCGAGTACTCGCTCTGGTCGCGCGATGCCGAAGCCGGGCTGATCGCCGCGTGCAAGGAACTGGGCGTCGGCTACATGGCGTATGCGCCGCTCGGTCGCGGCTTCCTGTCGGCGACGATCAAGTCGCTCGATGCGCTGATCGAGAAGGATCGACGCCGCCAGCATCCGCGCTATCTGCCGGAGAACATCGGCAAGAACGTCGGTCTGCTCGCACCGCTCGAACAGATCGCCGCCGCGCACAAGGCGAAGCCGGCGCAGATCGCACTCGCCTGGGTGCTGGCGCAGGGCGAGTTCATCGTGCCGATTCCGGGCACGAAGCGGCGCACGTATCTAGAAGAGAATCTGGCGGCGGTCGAGGTCGTGCTGAGCGCGGACGAGATCGCGACGTTGTCCGACACGTTCAAGCCGGGCGTCACGGCAGGCACGCGCTATCCGGAAGCGCAGCTGAAGGGCGTGCTCGTCTAGGTCTACGCAGGCCCTGGCGCCGGCTCGCGGGCGCGCTGATCTGCGACTTCAAGCCGGTCGCAGATCAGCGCCCCTCGAACGCCGCCTTCCGCTTCTCGATGAACGCCGCCATCCCTTCCTTCTGATCGCGGCTCGCGAAGCACAGCTGGATCGCTTTCGCCTCGAGCATCAGCGCCGAAGGCAGCGCCATGTCCTGACCCGCGAGGACGCACTCCTTGATCTGCTGGGCGGCGATCGGTGCGAGCTGCGCAATCTGCACCGCGAGCGCGAGCGCGCGCGCCTCGACCTCGGCGTCGGGCACCACTTCGCTGACCAGACCCATCGCATCGGCTTCCTGCGCGCTGATCAGCTCGCCGGTCAGCAGGAACTTCATCGCCTTGAACTTCCCCACGGCGCGCGGCAGTCGCTGCGTGCCACCGCCACCCGGAATGATGCCGATGCGGATCTCCGGCTGGCCGAACTTCGCGGTGTCGCCGGCGACGATGATGTCCGCGTGCATCGCCAGCTCGCAGCCGCCCCCGAGCGCGAACCCGCGCACCGCGGCGATCATCGGCTTCGGACATGCGGCGATCATCTGCCAGAGCCGGAACGCGCCTCTGCGCATCATCTCGATGGCATCGGCATCGGCCATCTCCCGGATATCCGCGCCGGCGGCGAATGCTTTCTCCCCACCGGCGAGAATCACGCAGCGGATCGCCGGATCGGTGCCGAGTGCCGACATGTGGTCGGCGATCCGACGGCGTACTTCCATGTTGAGCGCGTTGCGCGCGTCGGGACGGTTGATGCGCACCACCGCGACATGATCGGCAGGGTGCTCAAGCAGGACGGGGTCATCGCTCATCGATCGCTCCTCGAAGATGGCTCAGGGAAAGGGTGCCCACGGCTGCGGTGAGAACTCGGCCAGGCGGACGAGCGCTTTCTTCGGCAGCGCCCGTCGCACGACCGCATTGCGGGTCGCCTCGCCGTCGAACAGATGGGTAATCTGCTGACGTCCGGTGACGAAGTTCGAATCGACCGTGTAGCCGACGCAGGTTTCATCGGCGCGCGCTTCGGTGCGCGGGGAGAGCGTCGGGCAGCGCACGCGATTGCCGCCGGTGGACAGGCGCTCTCCGATCAGGAACCAGTCGCCGTCCTGGAACCGGAATTGCCAGCGTTCCGAGTGCTGCACACTCGACCCGCCGTATCGCGAGATCGTGAAGGTATTGCGCAGCACCTGCAATTCATCGAACCCGTCGCGCGCTGCCGCGCCGCCGGTCGCGACCTCGGGTATCGCCGTGTCCGACCGAAGCGACAGCGTGTAGCCGCCGGCCGGATGGCCGAACGCAATCACGAGCGTGCGGGGGTCATCGGCGCGGTCGCGTCGATGGGCGACCACGACGGCGTCGCGCACGCCGTCTGCGTTGAAGTCGGCGTACCTGCGCACGAGCACCGTCGAACCATCGGGGAGCAGCGCTTCGAGCCTGCGCGCCTTCTCCGGCGGCGTGGACGGTTGAGCCAGCGCCTGCGCGACTGCCGCGAGGCATAGCGAGAGCACCGCGATGCCGAAGCGCAGTGGGTTTGCAGCGGGGGTTGAACTCATGCCGTCACGCCTCGCATGCACACCCCGCCTGGGCGCGGTGAACCTATTGATCGACCTTGACCCCCGCCGCGCTGATCACCTTGGCCCAGCGCGCGATTTCGCTGCGAATGAGTGCGGCGAACTCCTCCGGCGTGGTGTGTCGGGGCTCGGCACCGACGCTGAGGATACGCTCGCGCACCTCGGGGTGTTGCAACGCGCGGCCGAGCTCGGCGTTCACCCGATCGATCACCGGGCGCGGCGTGCCGGTCGGTGCCATCAGTCCCCACCAGGTCGAGAAATCGAATCCCGGAAGGCCCGACTCGGCGACTGTCGGCACCTGCGGCAACAACGCCGAGCGTTGCAACGTGGTGACCGCGAGCGCACGCATCCGGCTCGCCTTGATGAACGCCATGACCGGGGGAGTCGAGTCGAACATGAACGCCACCTGGCCCGACATCAGATCGAGCCCTGCGGGTGAGCTTCCCTTGTAGGGCACATGCACCGTCTTCACGCCGGCCAGCAGGTTGAACGACTCGCCGGCCAGATGCTGGACGCTGCCCGGGCCGACCGAGGCATAGTTCATCTGTCCCGGCTGCTGACGTGCGAGGGCGATCAGATCCTTGACGTTCTTCACCGGCAACGACGGGTGCACGACCAGAACGTTCGGACCGGTGGCGATCAGCGAAATCGGCGCCAGATCGCGCAGCGGGTCGTAGCCGAGTTTCGGAAACAGCGAGGGCGAGATTGCCACCGCGGCGATATGCGAGAGGTAGATCGTGTAGCCGTCGGGTGTCGATTTGGCCACCAGTTCCGCCGCGATGTTGCCTGAAGCCCCAGGCCGGTTCTCGATCACCACCGGCTGCCCGATCTGCTCCTGCATACGCGCCGCGACGATACGCCCGAGGATGTCCGAACCGCCACCGGGCGGGAAGCCGAGCACGAAACGCACCGACTTCGCCGGCCAGACCTGCGCCTGGATGACACCGCTCTGTACCATCAGCGACAGCGTGGCTGCGATGACCCATGGCGTGCGTGAGGATGAACGACGCGTCGGCGATTGCATGAAAGTGCTCCCGTGATTGAACCGAACCCGAGCCCGCGAGCAAGTATCGTTCCGCCTGATTGCGCGAGGCAACGCGATCAACCCCGCCCCTGGGCGCGCGCGATGCCGGTGCGCACGCTGCCGCCGGCCCACTCGGACGGTAGCGTGCGCGCATCGGGCAGCGTCAGCCACACGCGGTACAGCAGTCGCCTGCGTGTCGCTTCGGCGTCATCGACGAATTCGGTACGGTCGTGCAACACCCGATAGTTGCTGATGAACTGCATGTCGCCCGGCTCGAACGCGACCTGGATACTCAACGCGTCTGCGAGCTCCTCGACGCGCTGGATCGCCTCGCACTGAACCGCGGTCAGCGTCTCGCCGGAATGGCGTTGCGCGCTCTCGATCAGGCTCGCCGAGAAGCGGCACGACAGGTGCCCACCGTGCCACGCATAGATCGGTTCGCTGTACCAGGGCTTCTCGCCTGCTGGCTGCTCGCCTCGCCAATCGAGGTTGAAGCGGTCGTACAGCACGCCGATCAGATAAGGATAACGTTGCAGCAGTGCGTTGTAGATCGCGGTCGAACTGGCGATGAGGCTGAGTCCGCCTTCGCGCGCCGGGCGCACGCAGCACAGGCCGACAACATCGGCCCCGATATCGGTATGGAAGCGCTGGCGCAGGTTGGTCTGGTACAGGCGGGTTCTTCCATCGGCCATGTCGCGACCCTCGTCGCGCACGTAGCCCAGGAGATCACCGCGCGCGTTCTGCGAGATCGCCGTGCCCAGGTTCGCCGACACGCCCCAGAACACGCGCGCAAGATCGTCTTCGGACAAGCGCGCTGCATCCAATCCCCGAACCTGCGCGAAGCCGCGCCCGTGTTCGAGTTCCCGCGCGATGCGCGCGAGTTCGACCGACAGCGACGGCAGCGCGAAATCATCGCGTGTGATCGTCTCGATCGGCTTGCCGCTCGCCTTCACCGTCGCCAATGCCCGATCGATCTCCGCGAGGCTGGCCGGGCCGAGCCGCCACACCCAGTCCTCTTCCCCGCGCCTCAGCGAATCGCCCGTCCACGCGGACGCGTCGCACACGGGCTCGGTCAACACGACCGACGATGCGTCCACGCTCAGGCCTTGTTCGACAGCGTCGACTTGCCATACGAACGCGCGTCGCGCGGCTGCCAGCGGCCGCCGTCGACCAACGTGATGAAGTCGAGCACGAGACGGTTGAAATACTCCGGCTCCTCGAGATTGACCGCGTGCCCGGTGTTGCACATCACCGTGAGCCCGCAGCCGGGGATCGTGCGTTTCATGTAGATGCCGGGCTCGAGACAGTTGTCGTCCTCGTCGCCACTGATCACGTGCGTCGGCACCGTCATCGTGCGCAGGCCCGCTTCGAGAGTCTGGATCGCATCGCGTCGGCGCATGAAGCCGCGCAACGTGTTGGCCGACCCCTGCGCACTGTGCTCGGCGAACTGCCGGTGAAATTCCGCGAAGCCACGCGGGTCCTTGTTCAGGTGCTGCACCCGCGACGGACCGATCGCGTAGTCGGCGATGCCCCGTTCCATCCCGAGCGTCTCCAGGCGTTCGGCAAAGGCATCGGTATCGGCATGGAACTGCACGCGCTTGTCGGGGTCCGAGCCGAAGCCTGCGCCCGCGACAACGAGCGACAGCGCGTGCTGGGGGTGGCGCAGGCCGAAATGAAGGGCTGCGTATCCGCCCATCGACAATCCGACCACGTGCGCGCGCTCGACGCCGGCCGCTTTCATTACGACCAGAATGTCGTCGGCGGCCTGCTCCTGCGAGTGCTGCTCGAAGCTCGTGCTGACGCCAGAGGGGGGATAGCCACGCGCGTTGTAGGTAATGCAGCGGTAACGGCGGGAAAAATGCCGTACCTGAGGCTCCCAGCTGCGCAGGTCGCCGGCGAACTCGTGCACGAACACGATCGGAGTACCGCTGCCGGTCTCTTCCCAGTAAAGTTTGAGGCCATCGGCTGTGGCGTAGGGCATCAGGCATTCTCCACGTTGCAGGAAACGCCGAGTATAGAAACGAAACGGGAGACGTGGATGGCATCAAGTAATCGGCTCAGCCTGTGCGCGACCGCTGTCGCGTCGGCTTTCGTTGCAAGCGGGGCCGGCAGCGTCTGGGGTGCGGAACCCTTTCCGCTGCGCCCGGTGCGTCTGATCGTGCCGTTCTCGCCGGGCGGGGCGACGGACGGACCGGCCCGCATCTTCTCGCTCGAGATGTCGCGCCTTCTCGGCCAGCAGATGGTGGTCGAAAACCGTCCCGGCGCAGGCTCGGTGGTCGGTGCGGAGATTGCCGCCCGGTCGCCGCCGGATGGTCATACGCTGTTCATGATCAGCAATACGCATTTCGTCTCGGCGGCCATCCACCGGAAACTGCCGTACGACCCGATCGCCGACTTCACGGCGATCACCGGGATGACCGCGGCCCAGAATGTTCTGGTCGTGCACCCGTCGTTGGGTGCGAAGACGGTCAGCGAGTTGATCGCGTTGGCGAAGAAGCGCCCGGGCGCGATCGACTGGGCCTCGTCCGGCAATGGCGGCACCCAACACCTGACCGGCGCATTGTTCGCTTCGATGGCGGGCGTGAAAATGATGCATGTGCCGTATCGCGGCAGCGCCCCGGCGATGGCCGATCTGGTGGCCGGACAGGTCGGCGTCGGCTTCCCGGGAATTGCCGGTGTGCTCGGGTTCGTCAACTCGGGCAAGCTGCGCGCGCTCGGCGTCACCTCCACCCGGCGTTCGCCGCTGTTGCCGAACGTGCCGACGATCGCCGAAGCAGGTGTGCCCGGCTTCGATCTGCTGCAGTGGTTCGGCGTATCGGGTCCGCGCGCTATCCCGGAGCCGATCGTCGCGCTGCTGCACAAGCAGAGCCTGCGCGCGGTCGCGGCACCGGATACGGCCGCGGCGCTGGCTGCCGCCGGCCAGGAGCCGTTCACCCATGCGTCGCCGGCGGCGTTCCTCGCGTTCATGAAGCAGGATGCGCCGCGTTGGGCAAAGCTCGCACGCGAGAGCGGCGCGACGATCGATTGAGCGGAATGGCGCAGAATCTTGGCGTGACCGCCTCAGGGGTCACGCCAGCGATCGGGCCACTTCGCGCAGCAACGTCACCAGACGCTTCGCCGCCGGTGGAAAGTAGGCGTCGCTTCGATAGATGAGGCCGATCCGGCGTTGCGAGCGCAGCGCCGGCACCTCGATGGCCTGCAGTTTCGCGCGCACCGGCGACGCCTGCAGCGCACGCCGGGAATGGAAACCCAGCAGGTCGGTGCGCGCGACGAGCGCGAATACCAGCGCGACCGAATTGGTCTCGACGACGACCCGCGGCACTGCACCCTCTGCGTCGATGAAGGCCCGCTCGAGCGTCTGCCGCGACAGCACCGCCGGGGCCGGCAACACCCATCCCTCGCGCAACAGCTGATCCAGACCGCGACGGCGGGTGCGCGCGAGCCGGTGACCGGTACGCGCGACCACCAGCAGGTCGTCCTCCAGCAGCGGCTCGTAGTGCATGCCGGACACACGATGCTCAGGCAAGGTGGACAGCACGAGGTCCAGTTCACCACGCTCGACGGCGTCGATCAGCACATCGTTGAGTCCGGTGGTGACCTGCAGCGTCACCTGCGGTGCCTCGACCAGCAAGCGGCTGCAGGTGGCCGGCAGCAGCAGCTCGACCATGGTCGGGCCGATGCCGATGCGCACGCGCCCGACACGCCCTGCCGCGAGATCCGCGACTTCGGCGCGTGCCTGGTCGAGCGCCAGTCGCACCTGCGCCGCACGCGCGAGCAACGCGCTGCCGATCGGCGTGAGACGAACGCCGCGCGGGGTCCGTTCGAACAGTTGCGCACCGACATCGGACTCGAGCCGCTGCAGGCTCTTGGTCAGCGCCGGTTGACTCAGACCGAGTGCCTCGGCTGCGCGCGCGAGTTGACCGTGGTCGGCCATTACGCGGAAGTACTCGAGATCGCGCGGTTCCATCTGACATGCGCCGAAGTTATCGGAGCTCGATTATCGGGTATTTGCATTCACCCGAAACCCGGCCGGATACTTCGCGCATATCGAAAAGCTTCGGTGCCTTCAGATGCATCACGGAGCCCAACGAGGAGGAAGAACATGAAGCGCTTCGCTCATCTCGTGTTCACCACGTCCATCGCGGTTTCCCTTGTGTCGGGGCTGGGGTCGCAGTGGGTGTTCGCGCAGGCCTGGCCCGTCAAGCCGGTGCGACTGGTGGTGCCCCAACCCGCCGGCGGTCCGACCGACTCGGTCGGCAGGATCTTTGCGGCAATGCTGGCCGATGTGCTGGGACAGACCGTCATCGTCGAGAATCGAACCGGGGCCGGGGGGACGATCGGCGCGGCGTCGGTCGCGAAGTCGAAACCCGACGGCTACACGCTGCTGGTCGCCAGCCCCGGCATCACGTCGATAGCGCCGCATCTCTATCCGCAACTGGGCTACGACACGCTCAACGATTTCACTCACCTCGCGCTGTTGTCGCGCGTCGGCACGGTGCTCGTCGTGCACCCGGCCCTGCCGGTCAAGTCGGTCGGCGATCTGCTGCGCATGGCGAAGGCGCGGCCGGGGCAGATCAACATGGCCTCCGGCGGCAACGGCACCGTGTCGCACCTGACCGGCGAGCTGTTCAAGTCCACGGCAGGCGTCAATCTCGTTCACGTGCCGTACAAGGGGTCAGGTCCCGCTGCGACCGAGGTCATGGCGGGGCAGGTCGAGATGATGTTTCTGATCACCAACGAGGCGCTGTCGTTCGTGCGTTCGAACAAGCTGCGCGCGCTCGCCGTCACCGGGGCGAGTCGATCGCCGCATTTGCCGACACTGCCGACCGTCGCGGAAGCGGGATTGCCGGGGTTCGTCTCCGAGACCTGGTTCGGGATTTCCGGTCCGGCGGGGATGCCCGCGGATATCGCGTCGCGCGTCACCAGCGCTGCGACGCAGGGGGTGCAGCGCACCGAGTGGCGCGAGCGGCTCGAGCGGAGCGGGTTCGAGATCGCCACGGCGGGCGCGGACGAGTTCACCCGTCATATCCGCGCCGAGATCGAGAAGTGGGGTCGTATCGTCCGGCAATCCGGTGCAAAGGTGGAATGACATGACGCAACGACTCGCAACCCAGCATTGGGACGTACTCGTGATCGGCGGCGGCAGCGCCGGTATCTCCGCGGCGGCGAGCGCGGCCCGCAACGGCGCCCGCACACTGCTCGTCGATGCCGGTCCGATGATCGGCGGGGAGTTGCTGTCCGGGATCCCGATCGACGGCTGCCTGAACACACGCGGCGAATGGGTGGTCGGGGGCTTTCTGCGCGAGCTGCTCGACGAGTGCGAGCTTCTGGGCGGCTATGTCGGCCACATGTTCGATTGGCGCACGATCTGGGTCGTCTGCTGCGACCCCGAGATCATGAAGATCGCGGTCATGAACGTCGTACGGCGCGCCGGCGTGCACCTGCTCCTCTACAGCTTCGCCGAGGACGTCGTCGTCGACGACGGGCGGGTCAAGGGCGTCGTGGTGCTGAACAAGATGCAGCGCACGCTGATGACCGCCGACGTGGTCATCGACTGCTCGGGCGATGGCGACATCGCCGTGGCCGCCGGCGCACCGTTCGAAGCCGGCAGCCCGAGCGGTGAGTTCCAGCCGGTGTCGCTCGTGTTCCGGATGCAGGGCGTGGACCCCGGCCCGCTGCTCGAGTTCGTACGAACGCACCCGGACGATATCGCCGTGTGCGAGAACCCCTGGATTAAGCAGACGCGCGACGAATGCATCGCGGAACTGGTCAAACGCGGGCTGCCCAAGGTGTTTCTGCGCGGCGACGGACCGCTCGTCTCGTCCGCTGTCGCGCGCGGCGAGATGTATCCGACGTCGCTCGTCGCCTCGACCCCGGTGTCCACCCAGCGACGCGAAGTGAGCCTGAACACCACGCGCCTGAGCGGCATCGACGCGACGCGCACCGATCAGTTGTCCGGCGCACTCGGTGAACTGATGGACCAGGTCTGGATGTGCGCGAACTTCATGAAGAAGCGTGTGCCCGGGTATGAACACGCCCATTTCGCAGGCATCGCGCCGCGCATCGGGATCCGCGAGACACGCCGGATCATGGGGGACAAGGTGCTCGCGTACGAAGACGTGATGGAAGCGCGCAAGCGCGAGGACGGTATCGCCAAGGGCGCGCACCATGTCGATGTGCACGGGGCCGGGTCCTCGCAACTGCGTCAGCCGATCCGCGATGGGGGGTCTTACGATATCCCGTTCGGGTGCCTGATCCCGCGCAACCTGAAGAACGTGTTCATCGCGGGCCGCTGCTTCTCGGCGACGCGTGAAGCGCACGGATCGGCCCGCGTGATGGGCACGTGCATGGCCATGGGTCAGGCGGTCGGCACCGCCGCGGCGTTGATGGTCGAAACCGGGGAGATCGCCGACGTGCGCGCGGTCAACGTCGAGTTACTGCGCGATCGACTCGGGGCACAGGGGGCGATTCTCGAAGGCACGCACTGACGCGCTTAGTGACGCGTTTGTCGAGTCGCACCTTTGGCCCCCGAGCACGCAGCGACATCCGCTAGAACTGCACCTTGAGGTTCGCCTTCTTCGCGACCTCGCCCCAGCGCCGGTTCTCGTCGCGCAGCCAGCGCGTGAACTCGGTCGGCGAATTGGCGACGATCTCGGTCCCGAGCCCGTTGTAGCGGTCGCGCACCTCGGGCGCCGCCAACGCCTTGCCGACTTCGGCCGCGAGGCGCTCGACCACTTCGGAGCGGACCTTTACCGGCACCAGCAGCCCTTGCCATGAGCCGGTGCTGAAGCCCGGGATGCCGCCCGCCTCGGCCATCGTCGGCAACTCAGGCCACTGCGCCACGCGCTTCGGACTGGTGACCGCGAGGATGCGCAGCTTGCCGCTCTTGCCCTGCGGCATCATCGGCACCATGCTGTTGAAGACGAGATCCGACTGTCCGGTCATCACCTGGGTGATCGAATCGGTGCCGCCCTTGGTCGGGATCTCCACCCATTGCAGGCCATGATGCTGGGCGAACAGCAGCCCCGCGAAATGCGTTGCCCCACCGAGGCTCGTCGCGAAGTTGAGCTTGCCCGGATTCGCTTTCGCGTATTTGACGAGATCGGCCACCGACTGCACCGGCAGCGCAGGATTCACGCCGAGCAGATGCGGCGTGAACGACACCAGCGTCACCGCGGCGAAGTCGCGCGCGACGACATAAGGCGCGTTGGGGTGGACGATCTCGGTCATCACAAGATTGCCGACGTCGGTCATCACCAGCGTGTGACCGTCGGGATTCGAGCGCGCGACGAGTTCCGCGCCGAGCATGCCGGACGCCCCCGGCCGGTTGTCGATCAGCACCGGCTGCCCGATCGACTCGGCGAGGCGCGGCCCGATGATGCGGATCTGCGTGTCCGAGGTGCCGCCGGGCGGATACGGCACGACCACACGCAGCGGACGATTCTGAAACACGTCGGCCGCGAAAACACTGCCCGCCGACGCTGCGCACACTAGCGTCAATGCGACGCATTGATGGGCGAACGACGCCCGCGCTGCACATCGCGACCTTGTCATGAATGGGTTCACGCTCTTTCCTCCAATGAAGATCTGCCCGACTGTCGAGCTATAGATTAGCGGCTGCAGCTTCATTCGCTGCGCACATTCGCGGCCTTCACGACTTTGCTCCAGCGCTCTGTATCCTCTTTCATCAGCGCAGCGAAGCGCTCGGGGCTGCCGCCTTGAGGCTCGAAGCCGAGCGCCGCAAAGCGTTCCCTGACATCGGCCGACTGAAGCGTCTGCTGCAGGTCGCGATTGAGCTTGAGCACGACGGGTCGGGGCGTGCCGGCGGGCACCGAGACGCCGAACCAGATCAGCACGTCGAATCCGGGCAGACCCTGCTCCGCGAGCGTGCGCACCTCGGGATAAATCGCCAACCGCGCGTTGCCCGCGACGCCGAGCGCCCTGAGTTTGCCGCCCTGGATGAGAGGCTGCGCCGTGACGGGCGTCACGAATATCAGCGACACCTGGCCCCCGATCATGTCGGCGATTGCGGGCGCTGCGCCCTTGTAGGGTACGTGCAGAATATCGACGCCTGCCAGCAGCTTGAACAGTTCGAGCGCAAGATGGCTGCTTCCGCCGGTGCCCGACGATCCCCCCGAAAGCTGGCCGGGCTTGGCCTTCGCCAGCGCGATCACGTCCTTCACGCCCGCGACGGGAAACGTCGCGTTGGTAACGAGCATGATCGGTGACCAGCCGAGGAGAAGCACCGGCGCAAGATCCTCGGCCTTGTAGGGCGTCTTTGCCCGCACGGCAAAGTTGATCGCATTCGAGCTCGGATTGGCGAGCAGCAGCGTGTAGCCGTCGGGCGTCGACTTGGCCACGATGTCCGCGCCGACCAGGCCGCCGGCACCGGCGCGGTTGTCGATCACGACCTGCTGGCCCCATGTTTCGGTCAGTTTCTGCGCGAGCAGCCGCGCCACGACGTCGTTCGATGCGCCGGGCGTGAAAGGTACGACCCAGCGTACGACACGCGTCGGATAGTCCGTTGCAGTCCTGGCAGGCTGCGCGAGAAGGCTCCCGCTTGTCAGCAGCATGAAGCAGAGAACGGCGTACATCGCATGCGCCCCGCCGGAACAGCGTGGCACCCGCATCCTGTTCTCGTCTGGTCTGATCACGATCGTTTCAGAGGTCTTCGATACGCACGGGGAACAGCGGCTCCAGCGCATCGACTTCCATCACGTGATAGACGTTGAAACGATACGCGGTGCCAGTGACTATTTCGGGCGGTGTGAACGGGAATGCGATGTTGCCACCGGTCGAGATTCGCCCTGGAAAACCGTGATGCAGCAGATACTGCTTGAACACGGTCGCAACCGATTTTGCGTCCTCCGCGCTCGCCGCGATGCATTCGACCATGATGAAAATCTCACGCGGCAAAGGCGATGGCGCGGCAGGCCATGCGACGACACCATCGATCCCGTAGACACGGTGGTGCAACTCGAACGGCGCACGCACTGACGTAGCGACGAGGTTGCGCACGGTTTTCTCGACTGCCGGCAATATCTCCCTGATTGCCGCAATCGCCTTCGGATCGGCGCAACCTGCCAGCAGGACCGCACGCTCGCCGACCCGTTCCGCGCCTTCGAGCTTGACCGTGAACCGCGCGGCGGGCTCCCAACGCGCGCCCGAGATACGGCAGCGGTGAGTGTCGGCTGCTTCGTAGTGCGCCGTTTCGGTGTTCAACACGCCCTCCGGCTCGATCACCCGGTAAGGATCTCCCTGCTCGTAAAGGCTGTGCGCGGCCACCGACATCGGCGTCGCATGGCGGATCGGGTTCATGCTGTCGATCACGAAGCCAGCGTCGTCGAGCGTCCCGAGCAGCGCATCTCGACCGCCAGGCGTGGTGCAGATCGAACAACATTCGATGATCTTGGCCATATGCATCGCCGGCCCCATCGGATAGCCGAGCAGCGCCGGAATGGCGGCGAACACTGCCGTATCGCACGCGCGTCCCGCGATCACCACGTCGGCACCCGCCGCGAGTGCACGCTGGAACGCTTCGACCCCCATCTGCCCGACGATATGGGTCGCGGCGTCGACGTCGCGCTCCGTCAAGGCCGGAATTGCGCCGAGCGCAGTGACCTTGCCGGCACGGATAGCAGCCTTGACCAGATCGCGCGGCATATCGGCGCGGATCGAGGCGAGACGGAAATGCAGTCCTTCGGCGCGCGCAATGTCGCGCACCAGTGCCAGCGATTTCTCGAGGTGGGGTGCCGCGCCTGCCGTGCCGGCAGTGCCGAGCATCAGGGGCACGCCGATCGCGCGCGCACCGAGCAGGACCTTGGCGAGATCGTCGCGCGTCATCCCGTCGCTGGTCGCGAGATTGCCGCTGCCGAGGTAGTAAGGCCCCGGATCGATGGACCCCATGTCGCAGCCGATGAAATGCGGCTTGCGCCCAAGGCCCTCGGCGAACGCCGCGTCCGGAATGCCGTAGCCGAGCTGACCGGAAGCGGCGAGTACGCGCAGCGGCTGCAGGCCGGCCGGCGTCACCAGTTCGCGCTTCAGTCTGTCCAGCGCGGTCATCGCCCTGCCCCGAGGTCGCGGATCGAAGGATCGCCGGGGACGATGAGTGAGCCCGACCCGGTTACTTCGATCCCTTCACCGGTGAGGTGACGGGTCCCTCGCCGCCGGCCTCGCGCGGCGCCTCCGAGCATTCGCGCCAACTCCACCATCGCACCCTCGGCGCCAGAGCCCCACTCGGCTACGTCGATCCCGTCACCTTTCAGGTGACGGGTCCCTCGCCGCCGG
>JACMMK010000202.1 GCA_014379045.1 Burkholderiales bacterium | reverse complement strand
TTGATCCAGCTGCCGCATAAGCCGGGTCGCCATACGCTTCATGCAGGGCCCGGGTCGCCTCGTAGTGATGGGCGAGACCGGTTCGTTCGAGCAGTTCGATCGGGCCGTGCGGGTAACCCAGACCGAGCTTCAGCGTCGTGTCGAGATCGCTCGCGCTCGCCAGCCCCTCATCGAGGCGCTGCAGCGCTGCATTGAAATACGGGCGCACCAGGCGATCGATGATGCGTCCCGAAAAATCGGCGCAGACGGCGACCTTCAACCCTGCGGCTTCGAACACCGCTTTCCCAGCCTCGAGCGCGGCGTCGGTGGTGCGAGGCTGGCGCACCAGCTCGACGAGGTCCGACGGTGCCGCTTTCCCGAGCCGGAAACGGGAAAAGCCGAGGACGTTCGAGCCCTCTTCGGCACGCGCCTCGCCGGTGTGTACACCCAGGCATTCGGACCCGAGTTCGATCAGCACGACCGCCTTGCGCTCGGCCCCGACGAGGCGGGCATAGGCCGCAGCGCTGTCGGCACCGAGGATCACGACGACGTCCGCGTCGTTCGACGCGCTGCCGGTGAGGGCGTGGGCTTCGGGAAACGACCGACTGCCGCCGGTGTCGACAATCATGTAGTCCATCGTCAGGCTCCGAACATCGTGTTGCCTTGATACGTATAGAACCCCTGCCCGGTCTTCCTTCCGAGATGCCCCGCGGCGATCATCCGTCTGACCAGCGCCGGCACCGCAGCGCGCGGCTCGTGGGTCGACGCATAGAGCGCCTCGGCGACGAGCAGGTGCGTATCGAGGCCGACCAGATCGAGCAGTTCGAGCGGCCCCATCGCGTAGCCCAGGCCGGTCTTGATCGCTCGGTCGATATCGGCGGGCGTCGCGACCCCCGCTTCGACCATGCGGATCGCGTCGTTGTTGAACGGCACCAGGAAGTAGTTGAGGATGAATCCGGGGCTGTCCTTCGTTTTCACCGGCACCTGGCCGAGCGCCTTGCAGAACGCCCAGGCGCGCTCGAAGGTCTCTGCACTGGTGCGGATGCCGGGCGACATCTCGACCAGCTTCATCAGTTGCGCAGGCAGGCAGAAATGCATGCCGACGAAACGCTCGGGCCGCCCCGATCCCGCTGCGATCTCGGTGATCGCCAGCGTCGAGGTGTTCGACGCGAACAGCGTGTGCGCCGGGCACACCTGGTCGAGCCTGCCCAGCAGGTCGTGCTTGACCTGCAGATTCTCGAACACGGCCTCGATGACGATATCGCACCCGGCCATGTCGTCGATGCGCGTCGTGCCGGTGAGCGCTGCGAGCATCGCGTCGACCTCGGACTGCGTCAGTTTCTTGCGCTCGACCGACTTGCCGAAGAACCCGTCGGTCTGCTTGCGCGCGCGGTCGAGCGCATCCTGGCGGGTGTCGTAGACCAGTGTCCTGAAGCCCGCGCGCGCGGCGACGATCGCGATCCCCGCGCCCATCGTGCCACTGCCGGCGATCCCTACCGTGACGATCTCGGACATCCGCGTCTCCCAGCGATGCTACTTGCGCATGAAACTTCGGCCGATCAGCTGCCTGTGGATCTGGTTCGTACCTTCCCAGATCTGGGTGATCTTCGCGTCGCGCATCAGGCGTTCGACGCGGTAGTCCTTGCAGTAGCCGTAGCCGCCGTGCAGCTGAACGGCATCGGTGGTGATCCGCATCGCCAGGTCCGACGCGCGCATCTTCAGCATCGACGCCTCGATGCCGAAATCGGTCGCGCCCGCGTCGACCAGACGCGCGACATGCCACAGCCAAGCTTCGCACTGCGCGAGCTCGGCCGCCATGTCGGCCAGCATGAACTGGATGCCCTGGAACTCGACGATGCGCCGACCCGACTGCCGGCGCTCGTTGATGTAGGCCACGGCATCCTCGAACCCCGCGCGCGCGATGCCGAGCGCGTGCGCAGCCACGCTCGGGCGCGACTTGTTGAGCGACGCGAGAAGGATCCTCAGCCCATCCCCGGGTTCGCCGAGGAGGTTCGCGCGCGTGACGCGGCAATCGTCGAACGAGAGCGCCGCGGTACTCGATGCGCGCAGCCCCATCTTGTCCTCTTCGCGTCCGACCGTCAGCCCCGGCGTGCCGCGCTCGATCACGACCGCCGAAATCGAACCCCGCGAATCGGCAATCTCGCTCCACTTGCCGAACACTAGATAGAGGTCGGCATGTGCACCGTTGGTGATGAAGGTCTTCGCCCCGTTGACGACGATATGGTCGCCGTCCGGCCGAAATGCCGTCGTCATGCCGGTGGCATCCGAACCGGCGGCGGGTTCGGTGATGACCAGCGAGGCGAGCCCCCCCTCGGCGATGACCGGTAGCAGGCGTCGCTTCTGCTCATCGGAACCGAAGTCGATCAACGGCTTCATCGCGTGAAAGTTGGTCGCCCAGATCACCCCGGTCGACGCGCACGCGCGGCTCAGCTCGCGCACGCACTCGAGATACGCCATGTAGGACAGCTGCGCGCCGCCGAAGGCCTCGGGGATGAACATCGCATTCAGACCGAGCGCGTTGATCCGGGCGAGGTTGTCGAACGGAAACACCCCGCTGCGGTCGTGTTCCGCGGCACTCGGCGCCACGTGGTCGCGCGCCACGGCGCGTACCGCGTCGAGCAGCAGGCGCTCTTCGGTCGTGAACACCAGGCTCGCGTCGAGACGGTCGAAGACGTTCATCAGTGCGCGATTCCCTGCGCGCCGTCGAGATAGATGGTCTCGCCGGTGAGGAACGGTATGTCTTCGCTGTAGAGGGCGCCCACCAGACGCGCCACGTCGGTGACGCCGCCGGCGCGGCCTGCGGGGATACGCTTGGCGAGATAGTCGTGCAATGGCCCATCGGCCATCGCCTCACGGTTCAAGTCGGTGACGATGTACCCGGGCGCGACATCGACTACCCGGATGTTCTTCGCCGCCCACTCGACCGCGAGACAGCGCGTTATCGCACCGACCGCCGCCTTCGATGCGCAGTACGCGAGGTTGCGCTTGACGCCGATGCGATCGTAGAACGAACCGATGTTGACGATCAGGCCGCCACCGCAGGCCACCAGATGCGGGTACGCCTCGCGACATGCGACGAACACCGACGTGGCGTTGGTCGCCATCATTCGCTGCCAGTCGATGGTCGGAAACTCGTGGCTCTTTCCGTCGAGATGAATCCCCGCGTTGTTGACCAGCCCAACGAGGCCCTCGCCTTCGTCGGCCGCTTCGGCCAACGCACGCGCGACGCTCGCCTCATCGGTCACATCGCAGCGGACGTCGATGAAACGCCCTGCTGCGTCGTGCGGCCTCGACGGGCTCTCGCCGCTGCGGGTCAGGCACGCTACCGTGAAGCCGCGCCGCGCGAGTTCGAGCGCGATCGCAGCGCCGATGCCGCGACTCGCCCCGGTAACCGCAATCGTGCGCGGGGCGGCCACTCAGGCGTCCCGGAAAACGGGCTTGCGTTTGTCGATGAACGCGTCCATGCCCTCGATCGCGTCTCGCGTCTGATAGGCGAGCGTCGAAAGATCCGCCTCGATCTTCAAGCCTTCGGACAACGCGACGTCGAGCGCTCTCGTGACCGCGGAGCGCGCGAAGCCGAGCACGGGCAGGCTGTAGCGGGAGAACTCGCGCGCGAAGGCGATTCCGGCCGCGAGCGGGTCAGCGTCGATCAGGCGATTGACGAGCCCGATGCGGTGCGCCTCGTCGGCGTCGACCGTCCTGCCGGTGAGGATCATCTCGAGCGCCCTGGCCTCGCCGATCAGGCGCGGCAGGCGCTGCGTGCCGCCGTAGCCGGGAATCAAGCCCAGCTTGACCTCGGGCAACCCCACCTTCGCATTCCGGCTCGCCAGGCGGAACGTGCACGCCAGCGCGAGTTCGAGCCCCCCGCCGAACGCATAGCCGTTGATGACGGCGACCGAAGGCATCGGCAGCGCGTCCAAGCGCGCGAACATCGCCTGCCCGAGTTTCGCGCCCTCTTTCTGTGCCACCAATGAACGGCCGGTCAGCTCCTTGATGTCGGCGCCGGCGCAAAACGCCTTCGCGCCGGCACCGATGACGATCAGCGCCCTTGCATCACTCGTCGCGACCTCGTCGAACGCTCGGCCCAGATCGCGGATCAGCGAAAACGACAGTGCATTGAGCGCGTCCGGCCGATTCAGCGTGATGACCGCGAATTCCTCGACGCGCGTGAGTTCGATCATTATCGTAGTCGCCCCTTCAGGCCTTCGCGGTCCAGCGCACGGGTACCGGTTTGACCTTGCCGATTTTCGTCCATTCGACGAGCTCGCGCTTGAGGATCTTGCCGCTGGCGGTCAGCGGAAACGACTCGAGGCTCAGAAAGTATTCGGGCATGTCGTACTTCGATAGCCCCATCGCATCGAGGTGGGCGAGCAGTCGTTCCCCATCGACGGCTTCGCCTTCGCGCGGCACGACTGCAACACACGCACGCTCGCCGAGCCGATGATCCGGCACCGGGAACGCCGCGGCCTTGAGCACGGCCGGATGCCGAAGTGCCAGGTTCTCGATCCGCGCGGGGTGGATGTTGTGCCCGCCGCGGATGATCAGGTCTTTCTTCCGGCCGACGATCTGCAGATTGCCATGCGCATCGAACCGCCCGAGGTCCCCGCTCATGAACCAGCCCGACGAATTGAACGAGCGCTCGGTCGCCGTCTGGTCATCGAAGTAGCCCAGCATCAGCAACGCCCCGCGCGTGCCGATTTCACCGATGTCACCGGGCGGCGCCTCGGTATCGGGCTTCTCGGCATCCCACAGCCGTGTCTCGTAGCCCGCGCAGGCCTTGCCGCAAGTGGTGGTGACCACCTCCACCGGATCGCCCGGCAGCGTGTACTGATGCGATCCATTCTCGGTCATGCCGTAGACGTTCTGCGGGGTGATCCCCATCGCCAGGAAAGATTCCGCGGTCTCCGGCGGAATCACCGACCCTGCCATGTAGAACACCTTCACATCGCCCAACTGCCGCAGCCCGCCTTTCCTGATCTCGGCGAGTATCGAGATGCCGTGGGTCGGCACACCCATCACATAGGTAGCCCCGGCAGCAACGATCCACTGCAGCGGGGTCATGTCCGACGGAATATCGCTGATCACCATCTCGCATCCCGCCACCAACGTCTGCTGGATCGCGACGGTACCGATGTGATGCGACAGCGGACTCATGCTGTAGAGGACGGTGTGTTCGTCGTGGCCCCAGTCCTCGACCATCGCGCGCGCGTTGGCGAGCAGCGTGTTGTCGGAGTGCATCACGCCTTTCGGACTTCCGGTCGTGCCCGACGTGAACGCGAGGTAGACGACCTTGTCCGGGTTCGTATCCGCCTCGGGCCCTTCGTCGCTCGCGCGCGTGTCTGCGTCGGGGCACACCGGAAAGAGTGTCGTGCCCGCGCACGGGTCGAGCGAGTACACGATGCGCAGCGAAGACAGTCCGCGCACCGCATCGAACAGGCTCGCGCGCGCCGCATCGGCGCCGTACCCGGGCTTGCCGATCAACGCGGTGGACTGGGTCCGCTCGGCGAGTTGCGCCATCTCCGCGACCGTGTAGTTCTGATGCAGCGACGGGCAGCAGACGTAGCCGTTGCGCGAACACGCCAGCAGCGCGACCGCTGCTTCCACCCGGTTGGGCAGCCCGACCGACACCCGCTCGCCCTGGCGGACGCCGGCGCGATGAAGGTCCGCCGCGAGCGCGTCGACCCACCGCCTGAGCTGCGTCC
>JACMMK010000201.1 GCA_014379045.1 Burkholderiales bacterium | reverse complement strand
TATTGCATGGCACGCGCACTTATCTGATGCAGAGCGAGGACGGTCAGATCCTCGATACGCACTCGGTCTCGGCGGGGCTCGACTACCCCGGCGTCGGCCCCGAGCATTCGTGGCTGAAGGACATCGGGCGCGCCGAGTATGTCGCGATCGACGACGACGAGGCGCTCGAATCGTTCCAGCACCTGTGCCGGCTCGAAGGCATCATCCCGGCACTCGAATCGGCGCACGCGCTGGCGCAGGCGGCGAAGATGGCACCGTCGATGCGGCGCGACCAGATCCTGCTGGTGAACCTTTCGGGCCGGGGCGACAAGGATATCAACACGGTCGCACAACTGGCCGGGATTTCGCTCTGATGTCGCGCATCGAGGGGCGCTTCGCCGCACTCGCTGCGGCCGGGCGCAAGGCACTGATCCCGTACATCACGGCCGGCGATCCTTCGCTCGAGGTGACGCTGGCGCTGATGCATGAACTCGCCGCGGCCGGCGCCGACGTGATCGAACTCGGCGTGCCGTTCTCCGATCCGCAGGCCGACGGGCCGACGATCCAGCGCGCAGCCGAGCGCGCGCTCGCCCGCGGGTCGAGCCTGCGCGGCATCCTCGACACCGTCGGTGCGTTCCGGCAGCGCGATTCGACCACGCCCGTCGTGCTGATGGGCTATGTGAACCCGGTCGAGGCGATGGGCTACGCAACGTTTACTGCGCGCGCCGCCGACGCGGGCGTCGATGGCGTGCTGCTCGTCGACCTGCCCCCTGAAGAATCGCGCGCGTTCGTCGACATGCTGGCGTCGGCGGGTCTGGACCCCATCTACCTGCTGTCCCCGACCACCACCGAGGCGCGCATCGGCGAAATCGCCAAGCTCGCGCGCGGCTACGTGTACTACGTGTCGCTTACCGGGGTGACCGGCGCCAAGCATCTGCAGGTGGGCGACGTGTCGGCACGGATGACGTTGCTGCGCAAGCACCTGCGGGTGCCGATCGGGGTGGGCTTCGGCATTCGCGATGCGCAGAGCGCGTGCGCCATCGCACGCGTCGCCGACGCCGTCGTGATCGGCAGCCGCATCGTCGAGGAGATCGAAGGCTCGCTGCCCGGGCAGGAAACGATCAACGTCGGCGCGTTCGTGCGCGAGATACGGCAGGCGCTCGATGCAGATGCCGATGCTGCGCCGGGCACAGCCGCGGCCGTCGCGCCTGCTACGAGTCGGGCCTGAGTCGATGGTCACGGCGCGAGCGTTTCGGTCTGCGCGCCCGGGCTGCCTCGCGGGCTCATCGCAACCGCACTCGGCAGGGCACCGTCACCTGTCAGGTGACGGTATCGACGTAAGCGAATCGGACTCTGGCGCCGACGGTGCAATGGTGAGAAATGCGCGGTTGCCCGGAGGCGCCCGATGAGCTGGCTGCAGAAACTGCTGCCACCGAAGATCAAGCGTGACGACGGCACGGCGCGCAAGTCGGTGCCCGAGGGCCTGTGGGTCAAGTGCGAGGCATGCGAGGCGGTGCTCTATCGCAGCGACCTCGAGAGCAACCGGCAGGTGTGTCCGCAATGCAGCTTCCACAATCGCATCGGTGCGCGCGAGCGGCTCGAACTGTTGCTCGATCCGGAGGGGCGCTACGAGATCGGCGCCGAGGTGCGCCCGCTCGACAGCCTGAAGTTCAAGGACACGAAGAAGTACTCCGACCGCCTGGCGGCCGCGACCCGCGACACCGGCGAGGACGACGCGCTGGTGGTGATGCAGGGGACCCTGCTTGCCGCGCCGGTGGTGATCGCCGCCTTCGAGTTCCGTTTTCTCGGGGGCTCGATGGGGTCGGTCGTCGGTGAACGCTTCGCGCGCGGCGTGCGCGCGTGCATCGAGCAGCGGATGCCGTTCGTGTGCGTCGCCGCCTCGGGCGGTGCGCGGATGCAGGAAGGCGTGCTGTCGCTGGTGCAGATGTCCAAGTGCTGTGCGGCGCTGACGCTGCTCGCGAACGAGCGCCTGCCGTTCATCTCGGTGTTGACCGACCCGACGATGGGCGGCGTGTCGGCGAGCTTCGCGATGATCGGCGATATCGTGATCGCCGAGCCCGGCGCGCTGGTCGGTTTTGCCGGCCCACGCGTGATCGAGCAGACGGTGCGCGAGACCTTGCCCGAGGGCTTTCAACGCGCCGAATTCCTGCTCGAACACGGCGCGATCGACCTCATCGTCGACCGGCGCCAGATGCGCGACACGCTCGCCGCGCTGCTCGCATTGCTGTTGCGGCAGCCGGCACCGCGGGTGCAGTGAACGCCGCCGGGCGGTGTGCGCGGGGGCGCCGGTGAGCGGAGCGAACAGTGCTGCGGCGGGAGCGGCAGACAACGACGCCCGCAGTCTCGACGAATGGCTCGCGTACATTTCCGCGCAGCATCCGGTGACGATCGAGTTGACGCTCGATCGCGTCGGTGAAGTATGGCGGCGGATGCGGGCGGCGCATCCCGGTGGTCTCGGCGACCAGGCGGCGCTCCCATTTCCGGTCATCACCGTCGGTGGCACCAACGGCAAAGGCTCCACCTGCGCGATGCTCGAGGCCATGCTCGACCGCGCGGGCTACCGGGTGGGGTGCTACACCTCCCCGCATCTGCTGCGCTACAACGAGCGGGTGCGCATCGCGCGGCGCGACACCGCCGACGAGGATCTGTGCCGAAGCTTCGCTGCGGTGGACGCGGCGCGCGGCGAGGTTGGACTGACCTACTTCGAGTTCGGCACGCTCGCCGCCCTGTGGTGGATGATTGCCGCAAAGGTCGAGGTCGCGGTGCTCGAAGTGGGACTGGGAGGACGTCTCGATGCGGTGAACGTCGTCGATGCCGAGGTGGCGGTGGTGACCAGCATCGGCCTCGATCACATGGACTATCTCGGTCATACGCGCGAGGAAATCGGCTTCGAGAAAGCCGGCATCTACCGTCCGGGCCGTCCCGCGATCTGCGCCGAGCGCGACGCGCCTGCGGCGCTGCTGCGCCACGCGCGCGAGATCGGTGCACGGCTGCTGCGGATCGGTGTCGACTTTGACTACACCGATCAGGACGGGGCACAGTGGCGCTACCAACGCCTCGCATCCGGTGTCGCCGCGGGCGCGCGCGAGCCTGCCCGCGGCCGCTACGGGTTGCCGTTTCCGGCGCTGCGGGGCGCGTACCAGTTGTCCAACGCGGCGGCGGCCATCACCGCGCTGGACGAAATTGCGCAACGGCTTCCCGTCAGCGCCGAGGCGGTTCGCACCGGGCTCCTTACCGCCGAGATCGCGGGACGCTTCCAGGTGCTGCCGGGGCGCCCGACCGTCGTGCTCGACGTCGCGCACAATCCACAGGCGGCGACGGCGCTCGCCGCGAGCCTGGCACGTCTGCAGGGCAGTGGACGCACGTTGGCGGTGTTCTCGATGCTGGGCGACAAGGACATCGAGGCCGTCGTGCGCGCGGTCAAGGCGGGCATCGACGAATGGTTCATCGCTCCGATCGATGCGCCGCGAGGCGCCAGCATCGATGCGCTGCGCGACGCGCTGACGCACGCGGGTGCACTCGATCCGACGACCGAATGCGCGAGCGTGCACGAGGCGTGGGTGTTCGCACGGGAGCGCGCGAACGAAAGTGATAGGATCGTCGTGTTCGGTTCGTTCTACACGGTCGCTGCGGTGCTGGGCTCGCTCGACGCGGCGCGTTAGCCGGAACGACGGCCGCTGTTTCGTCGTCCGGGCGCATCCGTTGCACGATCATCCGTGATGCCGTCGTCGATGTTGTCCTTCGTCGTTGTTCCGGCGCTATCGTTGCGTCGTTATCGTTGTGTGGTCGTTCCACTTTTGTCGGCTGCCTGTCCCGCTTCGGCGAGCACGAGCCGGTGACTCTCCCACCTGCTCCACAAGTCTTGCATGGCACGCAGCGCGTCAGAAGAAGAGATCAAGCTGCGCAAGCGCGCGCGTCGCCGGTTGATCGGTGCGATCGCCCTGACCACGCTGGTGGTGGTGGCATTGCCGATGGTCCTCGACAGCGAGCCCCGGCCGATCGGCGACGACATCGCGGTGCAGATCCCCTCGCCCGGCGCGGGGCCGTTCGCGCCCGCTACAGCGAACTCGGAGCCCGGGAAGGGTCGCCCCGCCGACGCGTCGAAGGGGACGGTCACGCCGACCGCGCCGGCGAAGGGCGTGACCCCGGATGCCGTCACGTTCGATCCCGCCGTGAATGCCCGCCCGGCGGGAACGTCGGTCGCGCCGAAGGCACCGGCTGCGCCGGCGCAGGCCAACGGCACGATCCCCTCGGCGGTCGCACCCGGCGACATGAAGGTCGCAGGCAGCGACGCGACCAGCCCCTTGCCGCAGAGGTCGGCGACGAGTGCGGGCGCTGCATCGTCCAGCGCGGCGGTATCCACCCCGACGCCGGCGAACGCTGCCGCGGACGCGCGGGCGAACGACAAGGCGAACGAGAAGGGGGTCGAGAATTTCGTCATCCAGCTCGGCGCGTTTGCCGAAGTCGATCGCGCGAGGAGTCGTCAGGCCCAACTGGTCAAGGCGGGGATCAAGTCGTATACCGAAGTGATCAAGACGCCGACCGGCGACAAGACGCGCGTGCGTGCCGGGCCCTACCCGACGCGCGATGCGGCCGAGAAAGCCAATGAGCAACTGAAGGCGCTGGGCATTGCCGACGGCGTCGTGGTGACGCGGCGCTACTGAGCGCGCCGTCGCGGCCGACGCTTCATCGTGACCTGGTTCGACTACACGGTGCTGATCATCGTCGGCGCCTCGGCGCTGGTCGCGGTGATCCGGGGTTTCGTGCGCGAGATTCTCTCGCTCGCGAGTTGGGTGATCGCCTTCGTCGCCGCGAGCGCGCTGGCAGGTACGGTCGCGCCGCTGCTGCCCTCCGCGATACCGAACGACGCATTGGCGATGCTGGCGGCCTTCCTGCTGGTGTTCGGTGGGACGTTGCTGGCGATGAGCGTGATCGCGCTCGCCATTACCGAGTTCATCAAGGGGGTCGGTCTGGGGTTCGTCGATCGCGTGCTGGGTCTGATGTTCGGCCTTGCGCGCGGGCTGCTGGTCGTCACCATCACCGTGCTGCTGGCGGGGCTGACCCGTCTGCCCGAAAATCCGGGCTGGCGCGACGCGATGCTGTCCTCGCCGCTCGAAGCGCTGGCCCTGTCGGTCAAGCCCTGGCTGCCGCCGGAGCTCGCGCGCCGGATCCGCTACGAACCGGTGCGCCAGGTGGTCCGGTCGGGCGGGTGGTCTATACTGCGCGTCGCGCCAGAGCGCCGTACGTGGTGGGCTAGCGGGACGATGAAATGCGGCACCATCGTCCCCATATGACGGATTCGAACAGTTCTCGTCCCGGTCGTCGTCCGGTTGCGAGCTGAAGGGAGAACGTCGCGTGTGTGGCATCGTCGGGATGGTGGCGCGGAGCCCGGTCAACCAGGAGTTGTACGACTCGATGCTGCTGCTGCAGCACCGGGGTCAGGATGCCGCAGGCCTGGTGACGGGCGAGGGCAGCACGTTCCACATGCACAAGGGTCCGGGCCTGGTGCGCGACGTGTTCCGCACGCGCAACATGCGCTCGCTGGCGGGCAACATGGGCATCGCCCACGTGCGCTACCCGACCGCGGGTTCGGCCTGGTCGTCGGCCGAGGCGCAGCCGTTCTATGTCAACTCGCCGTTCGGCATCGTGCTCGGTCACAACGGCAATCTGACCAACGCCGAGGCGTTGAAGCGCGAGCTGTTCCGCGACGACCTGCGTCACGTCAACACCGAATCCGATTCCGAAGTGCTGTTGAACGTGCTCGCGCATGAACTGACGCGCAAAGCCGCAGGGTTCCACCTCGACGCGAACACGATCTTTAAGGCCGTCGAAGGCGTGCACCAGCGCGTGCGCGGCGCGTACGCGGTGGTGGCGATGATCGCGGGGTACGGCGTGCTCGCGTTCCGCGACCCCTTCGGTATCCGCCCCTTGGTGATCGGCAGTCGCGAAACCGAGACCGGCACCGAATTCATCGTTGCTTCCGAGACGGTTGCGCTCGACGCGCTGGGCTTCAAGCCAATGCGCGACGTCGCGCCGGGCGAGGCGGTGTTCATCGACGAACAGGGCGCGTTCCAGAGCCGGCAATGCGCCGCGCACACGATGCTGGCGCCGTGCATCTTCGAGTTCGTCTATCTCGCGCGCCCGGATTCGGTGATCGACGGGATCTCGGTCTACGAGACGCGGCTGCGCATGGGCGAGAGCCTCGCGCGCAAGATAGAACGCGAACTGCCGAACCTCGATGTCGACGTGGTGATGCCGATCCCCGACTCGTCGCGGCCCGCGGCGATGCAGCTCGCCAAGTATCTGAACCTGCCGTATCGCGAGGGCTTCATCAAGAATCGCTACATCGGACGCACGTTCATCATGCCCGGACAGGCGGTGCGCCGGAAATCGGTGCGCCAGAAGTTGAACGCGCTCGCCACCGAGTTCAAGGGCAAGAACGTGCTGATCGTCGACGACTCGATCGTGCGCGGCACCACCAGCCAGGAGATCGTGCAGATGGCGCGCGACGCCGGCGCGCGGCGCGTGCACTTCGCCTCGGCCGCCCCGCCGGTGCGCTTCCCCAATGTCTACGGCATCGACATGCCGACCCGCAGCGAGCTGATCGCCTCCGACCGCTCGGTGGAGGAGATCGCGCGCGAGATCGGTTGCGATCGGTTGATCTATCAGGATCTGTCCGACCTGATCGACGATGTGCGCGCCTGCAACCCGTCGATCGCGCGCTTCGAGACGTCGTGTTTCGACGGCGACTACATCACCGGCGATGTGACCCCGGAGTACCTGAACTGCCTCGAAGCCAATCGTGAGGACAGCGACCGCCAGCGTCTGCGCGCTGCGAGCACGCAGCTCGATCTGAACCTGGAATCGGCCGAGTAACGGGCTCTCCCGCGCACCGATGATGCAAAGGCAGTCGACCGACACCGAACCGCCGGAGACGATCCTGCGCCGACACGTCGTCGTCGAGGGGCATCGCGATGTCTACGAGCAGGTGCATCGGCTGTCGCTCGGCGAGACGGCGCCGCTCGCGCAGGCGATCTTCCCGCGCCTCGTTCGCGATGGCATCGATCTGACGGTATACGCGATCGGCGGCGACTCGTATGCGCATTCGCAGAACACCGGGCGCTTCCTCGAGACGACGCTCGAGAACATCGACCATTTCCTGCAGGAGATGGCGCGCTCGAACACGACGCAGTCGGGCTGCCGCTTCTCGCTGGTGCTGAGTCGCGAAGACCTGCCGCGCGAGGTGCGTCCAAGGCACCTCGCCGTGTTGCTGCACCTCGAAGGCGGCAAGCCACTGCAGGGCGGGATCGCACAGCTGCGCAACTTCCATCGTCTCGGCGTGCGCTCGCTGCAGCCGACGTGGAACCTGCGCAACGAACTCGGCGACGGCGTCTGGGAGAACCGCACCAAGGGTGGCCTCACGCGCTTCGGCGTCGAAGTGATCGCCGAGATGAACCGCCTGGGGATGGTGGTCGACCTCTCGCACATGAACCGCGAAGGCTTCTACCAGACGCTGGAAGTGGCGACCGCACCGGTGATCGTCAGCCATGCCAACGCGTGCGGCGTGCACGATCACATCCGCAATCTCGACGATGCGCAACTGAAAGCGATCGCCGATCAGGGCGGGCTGGTCGGCATCCTCGCGCTGCCGTTCACGGTGGCGAGCAGGGAAGTGGCAATCGAGCAGATGCTCCAGCACATCGACTACATCGTCGAGCGCGTCGGCGTGGCGCACATGGCGCTCGGCATGGACTTCGTCAAGTACGACGGGCCGCGCAGCATCCGTGATGGGCACGATCCGCAGAAAGCGCCGCCGTTGATCCGCGGGTTCGAGGAGATCGAGGATCTGCCGAATCTGATCGACGGGCTGCAGCGGCACGGGTATCGCGAGGCCGACATCGCGATGATCCTCGGCGGCAATTATCTGCGCGTGCTGGCGACGATTCTGCCGGAACGTCCGCCGCGCTGACTGCCAGGGACGGTGTTCGACCGCGGTCGAGTCCGGCGTTGCCACCGTGTGCGGCGACTGACCGCCGCGCCGTTCACTGGGTCGTGGTGATCCCCGCCGCCTCGATGATGCGCGCGGCCTTCTGCGTCTCGAGCGCGAGGAAGGCGGCAAACTCCTCGGGCGTGCTCGCAATCACCGCCATGCCGTCGGCGGTGATCCGCTCGCGCAGGTCCGGCTGGTTCAGCACCTGGGCGAATTCCTGCTGGATGCGCGCGACCAGTTCGCGCGGCGTGGTCCCGGGGGCGAGCAGCCCGAACCACGTCGTGAGATCGAAGCCCTTCAACCCCGACTCGGCAATGGTCGGAATCAGCGGCGCGATCGGCGAGCGCGCGAGCCCGGTCACGCCCAGTGCGCGCAGCCGGCCGGTGTTCACGAACGGCAGCGACAACTGCAGGTTCATGTAGTAGACCTCGACGTTGCCGGCGAGCGCGTCGGACAGTGCGCCGCCGGTGCCCTTGTACGGGACGCTGGTCATCCTGGTGCCGGCCGACAGGTTGAACAGTTCGGCGGCGAGGTGATTGAGCGAGCCGGTGCCGGGCGTGCCGACATTGAGCGCGCCCGGACGCGCTTTCGCCAGCGCGATCAGATCGCGTACCGACTTGACCGGCAACGACGGATGCACGACCAGTACCAGCGGGCCGGATGCGAGGTTGCTGACCGGTACGAGATCGCGCGCCTGATCGTAGGGGAGGTTGCGGAACAGCGCCGGGTTGGAGGCATAGCCCGCCTGCACCAGCAACAGCGTGCGTCCGTCGCCCGGTGCCTTGGCGACGAAGGCTGCGCCGATCGTGCCGTTCGCACCGGCCCGGTTCTCGACGATCACCGTCTGCTTCAAGCGATCGCCGAGCCGCTGTGCGATCAGGCGTGCGACACCGTCGGTCGAACCGCCGGGGGCGAACGGCACGACGATGCGGATCGGACCGGCGGGAAAGGTCTGCGCGGTGGCGATCGTCGCGGCAGTGGCGCCGACCACCAGGCACACCAGCGTGCCGCCTGTGAGCAGCGGTAAGGTTCTGAACATTGGCAAGGGCACGGCTCCTCGAAGCAAGAGGCGAGACGGATACGCCTGGGGATCCAGCCGACCGATCCATTTCCGCAAGCGTCGGGGCGCGACCAGGGCGCGAGGATACGTGCGTCGCGCCCAGGCGACAACGCATTGCGTTGGCGCGCAGTGCGCAGCGCGTGCGCCTCGATCCCGTCGCACCCGGCGTTCATCGCTTGCCGAGCACCGACAGATACGCGATGTCGTCGGTCTTGACGAACCGCGTTCGCAGTTCCACCGGCGCATCGCGATACGACAACGCGACGCGCGATACCTTGAGCACTGGACTGCCCAGGTCGATGTCCAGCAAAGCCGCCGTGCGCGCGTCGGCTGCGACCGCAACCAGGCGCTCCACCGTCTTCAGCACGCTGACCGCGAAGTGCTGCTGATAGAGCCCGAAGAAGGTGCCATCACGCTGTTCGATGCGATGACGGTCGAGCCCGGCGAAGCGGGCGACCGGCAACAGGATGCGGTCGAAGATCACCGGATCGCCGCCGAAGCTCATCAGGTGATCGACTGCATACACCTGCGCCCGCGCCGGCAGCGCCAGAGCGAGTGCGACGTCGCGTGTAGCCGGAACCTTGCGGAAGTCGAGCATGCGGCTCTCGGGCAGGCGCTTCAAGTCGTTGCGATCGACGAACGGGAAAAACACGTTCAACAGATAGTCGCGCGTGTGGGTCGCGACGAAAGTGCCGCGGCCCTGCTGGCGCACCAGTACATGCTCGGCGGCGAGCTCGCCCATGGCCTGGCGGATCGTGCCGACGCTCACCTTGAATCGACGCGCGAGCGAGGGTTCGCTCGGGATGCGTTCGCCCTGCTTCCACCGGCCTTCGCGCACGTCCTCGATCAGCGCGTGCTTGACTGCCTGGTAACGCTTGGTAGGTTCCGGCATCGGGGTGGCATGGGGTCGAAGGGAAGGTGGACCTGGGCTGAACGCCGACTGCAAGCACATCGGGATCGTGCGGTGGGCCCGGCTGGCTGCGGCAATGGCACACAGACGGGCGAGTCATATGAAGAACCCAGTGACTTCTTCATATGACTTTATCGCAATCGCAGGCACCGATGGCCACTTGCATGGGCGTGGTGCGCGGCATACTTCGCTTCAGTTCGGCGAAGGCGACTCGAGACAGCGCACGAATCCTCGGCGGACAGCGGGCACCGGCAAGCGCGTCGATCATCCGGAGGAATGCAAACAGATGAGAGCCGAATACGCGGCTACCGATCCAGTGCCCGGCAGCGCTGTCGCGCTCGACGTGCGGCGCATCGTGCGCCTCGACCTGCGGCGCCTGCGGGTGCCTTTGGTGACGCCGTATCGGCTGGCATTCGGTCCGGTCGAGGCGTTCGATACCATCATCGCCGAGGTCGAGCTCGACGACGGCGCGCGCGGGCTGGGCGAGGCGACCATACTGACCGGCTATACCGAAGAGACGGTCGAAGGCAGCTGGGCGTGGCTGTGCGCGATCGCGCCACGGCTGTGCGGGCAGTCCGTGACCGCAGTGCAGGCACATCTCGACGCTCACCTGCTGCACAATCCGTTCAGCGTGACTGCCATCGCCAGCGCGCTCGAGTGGGCCACCGGCTCGTCATGGCTCGCCGACCCTGTCCCGGGCCCCGGGAGCGCCGTCGTGCGCGTGCCTATTCTCGGCCTGCTCAATGCGAGCGAGCCTGAAGCCATCGAGCGCGAAGCCGAGGCGCTGATCGAAGCGGGGTTTGGCACGATCAAGATCAAGGTCGGCTTCGACCCCGAGCGCGATGCGCGCTTCGTGCGCGCCGTGCAACGCGCGGTAGGCGGACGTGCGCGCATCCGCGTCGATGCGAACCAGGGATTCGACGTAGCGCAGGGATGCCGATTCGCCCAGGCGCTCGTACCCGACGACATCGAGCTGTTCGAGCAGCCTTGCGCGGCAGGCGACTGGGATGCGCATCTGGCGGTAGCGCGGGTGAGCCCGGTGCCGATGATGCTGGACGAGTCGATCTTCGGGGTCGACGACATCGACCGCGCCGCCGAGCTCGGTGCCGCGCAGTTCATCAAGGTCAAGCTGATGAAGCTGGGGCGCCTCGACCGTCTCGCCGCGGCGATCGAACGCATCGAGACCCGGGGCATGACTGCCGTGCTCGGCAACGGGGTCGCCTGCGACATCGGGTGCTGGATGGAAGCGGCGATCGCGTCCCGCCTGATCCGAACTGCCGGTGAGATGAACGGCTTCCTCAAGGTGCGCCAGTCGTTGCTTGCCCGGCCACTGACGGTCGAGCGCGGTAGCATCGTGCTGCAATCAGGCACGCTGCCCGAGCTCGATGTCGCCGGTGTCGATCGAGTGACGCGCGCAGCAAGACACTTCGCAGTGGAGCGAGCCGCCTCATGATCCGACGCTAACGACGCGTTCAGCCCCACCCATAAAAACGCACTGAAACAGCCGGAGGAGAGAACACCATGGACCGTTTCCAGATCACGCTCGCACGTCTGATAGCGACCTTCGCGCTTGGCGCGACCGTCACACTCGTAGCGACAGCGCCTGCGTTTGCGCAGGACAAGTACCCGACACGCGCCGTCGACATGGTCGTGCCGTGGGGGCCCGGCGGTGGCGCGGACATCCTCGGTCGGCTGATCGGACAGCGCCTCGAGAACGAGCTGATGAATCCGTTTCCGGTCATCAATCTTCCCGGCGCGTCGGGCACGATCGGCATCGCGAAGATTCTCGGTGCCAACCCCGACGGCCATTCGATGGCGGTGCTGACCGCCGACACGGTGATGGCTGCCGCCTCTGGAAGCGCGCAGTGGAAGATGGAACAGGTGCTGCCACTGGCCGTGATGATCCGCCAGCCGTCGGGGCTGTTCGTGCGCAACGACAGCCGCTTCAAGACCTGGCAGGACGTGGTCGCCGAGGCGAAGGCGAAGCCCGGCGTGATCACGGTCGCGATCACCGGCGCGGGCAGCCCGGACGAGTTCACCGTCGCCTATCTGGCGAAGCTCGGCGTGCCGATGCTCGGCATCCCTTATCCGAGACCTGCAGAACGCTACACGGCGGTGCTCGGCACCCATGCGGACATCCTGTATGAACAGGCAGGCGACGTGCGCGGATTTCTCGAAGCGAAGCAGCTGCGTCCGCTGCTGTTCTTCGCCAATGAGCGCATCGCCGCGCAGTTTCCGGACACGCCGGTGTCGCGCGAATTCGGCTACGACATCCTGCTGCCGCAGTTTCGAGCGATCGTGGTGCGCGCCGGCGTCGACCCGAAGCGCGCCGCGCTGCTCTCGTCGATGCTGGAGAAATTCGCCGCATCCCCGGAGTTCACGAAGTATCTCGGCGAACAGTTCGCGCTCCCCGACAGTTTCATCGGCGGCAAGGCCGCACAGACGTTCATCGCCACCGAGTTCGAGGCGATGCGCAAGCTCGCCGCGACGTTCGTGACGCCGGCAGCATCGGCCGCGCAGAAATGAGCGGGTCGAGCGCGATCGGCGCAGCAGCAATGAACAGGGCGAGCCACGCATGAAAGCGATCCAGATCGACCGCTTCGGTGGCGCCGCAGAGCTTGTTCTGCACGACGCGCCCGCACCGCGTCCGGCCGCCGGCGAGCTGCTGGTCGAAGTGGGCGTGGCCGGCGTCAACTTCATCGACGTCTACATGCGCTCGGGCTTCTACGCGAAGTCGCAAACCTACCAGACGCCGTTGCCGATGACGATCGGCATGGAAGCCGGCGGCACCGTCGCGGCAGTCGGCGACGGGGTGACCGGTTTCGACATCGGCGACCGCGTCGCCTATGCGCCGTTTCGCGGCGCCTATGCCGAACTCGCGGTGGTACCCGCCTGGCGCGCGGTCAAGGTGCCGGGCGGGCTCCCGCTCGACACGGCGACCGCATTGATGTTGCAGGGCTACACCGCGCATTACCTGACCCATTCGGCGTTCCGGCTGGAGCCGGGGCACACATGCCTGGTGCATGCGGGAGCCGGCGGCGTCGGACAACTGCTGGTGCAGCTCGCCAAGATCCGCGGCGCGACGGTGATCGCGACGGTGGGCAGCGAAGACAAGGCCGCGATCGCGCGCGCGCGCGGCGCCGACCACACCGTGCTGTATCGGGAGACCGATTTCCGCGAGGCAGTGCTGCGACTCACCGACGGCCTCGGCGTGCATGTCGTCTACGATTCGGTCGGTCGCGACACGATCGCCAAGAGCATCCGCTCGTTGCGGCGGCGTGGCACCTGCATCAACTTCGGTGGCGCCTCGGGTCTGGTCGAGGCAGTCAGTCCGCTCGAACTCGCCGAGGCCGGGTCGGTGTTCTTCACCCGGCCGCACCTTGCCGACTATCTATCGAGCGCCGACGAAATCGGGATGCGCGCCGCCGATCTGTTCGCGTATGCAGCCAGCGGTCGGCTGCAGGTGACGATCGATCGGGTGCTGCCGCTCGAGCAGGCCGCCGAGGCGCACTCGATCCTCGAAGGCAGACAGACTCGCGGCAAGCTGCTGCTGCGGGTGAACGACGCAGTGCGTTGACCCGAACGCGGGCCGCGCATCGGACTTAACCAGAGAAGGAGCCGAACATGTCGATGGTCGAAAACACGAGTGTGTCGTTCGCGCAATCACAATCGCAGACGCAAGCGCAATCCGGATCACGCGCGAAGCCTCCCGCGGTGCCGGGCATCCGTCCGATCACGCCGGTCGTCGGCGCCGAGGTCACCGGAGTCGATCTGGCTGAGGTCACCGACGAGGCGTTCGCGCAGATCCAGCGCGCGTGGCTCGCGCACTCGGCGTTGCTGTTCCGCGATCAGTCACTGAGCGACGCCGATCTGGTTGCCTTCAGCCGCCGCTTCGGCACGCTCGACCAGGCGCCGGTGAACGAGAACGGGCGCATGACCGCGGCCGCGTTTCCCGAGATCTACGTGGTCTCGAACATCAAGGGCGCCGACGGCAAGCCGATCGGCAGCCTCGGTGCGGGCGAGGCGGTGTGGCACACCGACATGTCGTACCTGCCGGTGCCGCCCGACGCGTCGTTGCTGTACTCGAAGGAGGTGCCACCCGAAGGCGGGGACACCTGGATCGTGAGTATGGAAGCCGCCCTCGCCGCGTTGCCGGCCGACCTGAGCGCAGCGATCGTCGGGCGCAGCATCAAGCACGACGGCACCTACAACTCCGGGGGATACCTGCGCGAGGGGCTGCGCGCGAGCGACAATCCGATGGACTCCGTCGGCACGCCGCATCCGATCGTCTGCGCGCATCCCGAGACCGGGCGCCCGACCCTCTATCTGGGGCGCCGGCGCAACGCGTACGTGATCGGGTTGCCGGTCGTCGAGTCCGAAGCGCTGCTCGATCGGCTGTGGGCGGTGATCGACCAGCCCGGCCTGTCGTTCGCGCACCGCTGGCGTGTCGGCGATGTGTTGATGTGGGACAACCGCAGCACGATGCACCGGCGCGACCCGTTCGACCCCGAGTCGCGGCGGCTGATGCATCGCACGCAGATCGGCGGCAAAGTGGCACCGCAGCCGGGCGCATGAGCAACGTGAACGGATGAAGGGGTAAGGATGGCGGTCGAACGATCGGAGCCGGTGCCGGAAGATATCGAGGCACGACTGAGCGCGCGGGGCATCGTGCTGCCCGCCGCGGCGAGTCCTGCCGCCAACTACGTACCCTGGGTCACCAGCCTGGGTCATGTGTTCATCGCCGGCCAGGCGCCGATCGTCGACGGTCGGTATCCGTGGACCGGACGGGTCGGTGCCGACGTCTCGCTCGTCGACGCGCAGCACGCGGCGCGGGTCTGCGGACTCAACCTGCTCGCGCAGGTGCACGCGGCGATCGACGGTGACTGGGAGCGGCTCGTGCGCTGCGTGCGGTTGTGCGGCTACGTGAGCGGTGCTCCCGGGTTCTTCGACTTTCCGAAGGTCGTCGACGGGTGCTCCGACCTGATGGTCGAGGCGCTCGGCGATGCCGGGCGGCATGCGCGCAGCGCGATCGGGGCGGCGGGTCTGCGCTTCGACGTGCCGGTGATCGTCGACGCGGTGTTCGAAGTGCGCTGAACGGCCGCGTGGTGACCGCTTGACCGGTGGAGGCTCGATTTGACAGCCGCCGGCGCGGCGCTGCACACTAGCCAGGCGTCGCGATGAATGTCGCGACGTATCTGCGCCGATTTGTCGGCCTCGCTGTGGTTCATTCAGTCCAGCCGGGGCAGCTTGCGGGCGCCATACAAATACAGCTAAGGCGAACCCGGGGTTTACGCATCTGCGACCCGTTCGGCCTGCCGCTGGACGGGTCGTTTCATTTCGGGAATCGAAAGATGGCAGATCAACCTTCGCAGCCTTCGCGTGCCCTGGCACCCTCCGACGACGGGCTCGCCGGTCTGCACCTCGATACGCTCGCGGTGCGCACCGGCATCCACCGCAGCCAGTTCGCCGAGCATTCCGAGGCGATGTATCTGACCTCGAGCTTCGTGTTCGACAACGCGCAACAGGCTGCCGACGCGTTCCAGAAGGGCACCGACGGGCGCAACGTCTATTCGCGTTTCACCAACCCGACGGTGACCGCGTTCGAGGAGCGGCTGGCCGCACTGGAAGGCGCCGAGTGTTGTGTCGCGACCGCGTCGGGCATGTCGGCGATCCTCGCAATCACGATGGCGTTGTTCAAGGCCGGCGATCATGTCGTGATCTCGCAGGGCGTGTTCGGATCGACGGTGCAGCTGTTCACGAACTTCTTCGAGAAGTTCGGCGTCGAGGTCACGTTCGTGCCGCCGACCGAGCCTGCGGCGTGGCAGCGCGCGGTCAAGCCCAGTACGCGGATGTTCTTCGTAGAGACACCGTCGAACCCGCTGACCGAGGTCTCGGACATCGGGGCGCTGTCGGAGATCGCGCATCGCGCGGGCGCGGTGCTGATCGTCGACAACTGCTTCTGTTCGCCGGCGCTGCAACGCCCGCTCGAACTCGGCGCGGACATCATCATCCATTCGGCGACCAAGTATCTGGATGGCCAGGGTCGCGTGCTCGGCGGGGCCGTGCTCGGCAGCCGCGCGCTGATTCACGCGCCGATGCTGCAGTTCATGCGCAACGCCGGCCCGACGATGAGCGCGTTCAACGCGTGGGTGTGCCTGAAGGGACTCGAGACGCTCGGCATCCGGATGGAAGCGCATAGTGCGCGTGCGGCTGCGCTGGCGACGTGGCTCGAACGCCATCCGCGCGTGGCGCGCGTGCTCTATCCCGGCCTCGCCTCGCACCCCCAGCATGCGCTGGCGATGCGCCAGCAGAAGACCGGCGGGGGCGTGGTCTCGTTCGAAGTGAAAGGCGGGCGCGAAGCGGCGTGGCGGGTGATCGATTCGACCCGGCTGCTGTCGATCACCGGCAACCTGGGCGACGTCAAGACGACGATCACGCATCCGGCGACGACGACCCACGGACGCATCCCGCAGGCGGTGCGTGACGCCGCCGGGGTGACCGAGGGCCTGATACGGATCGCCGTCGGGCTCGAAGCCGTCGAGGATATCCAGAACGACCTCGCGCGCGGGTTGAGCGGCTGAGCGACCCATCGAGGTTCATCGCGAAAGTTTCTTCCACGAGAGAGAGTTCAATGTCCAGGCACCCAACCACCGACCCGGCGTGGGTCGTCGCGCTCGCGGCGTTGTTGCTGAGCTTCAGTGTCGTCGCCGCGCCCGCGCATGCCGCGGCTGCGACCGACGCGCAGAAGATGTTCGCGTGGGCCGCGATCGATCGCAACGCCGAGGCGATCGCCACGTTGTCCGACAACATCTACTACTTCGCCGAACTCGGCATGCAGGAGCACGAAAGTGCGAAGCTGCTGGTCGAGACGTTGCGGGCGATCGGATTCCGGGTGCGCACCGGCGATGCAGGGTTCCCGACCAACGTGTGGGCCGAATGGGGTTCCGGCTTGCCGCGAATCGCGATCGTCACCGAGATCGATGCGCTGCCCGAGGGGTCGCAGACGCCCGGCAGCATCGAGCGCAAACCACTGATCGCCGGCGCTCCGGGGCACATGGAAGGCCACAATACCCACGCCGGGGTGACCGTCGGTGCCGCGCATGCGCTCAAACTCGTGATGGAGCGCGACAAGCTGCCGGGCACCATCGTGCTCTCGTATGGTCCGGCCGAGGAGCAACTGGTCAGCCGCCCGTTCCTGGTCCGAGCAGGGTTGTTCAAGGATATCGACGCAGCGATGCTGATCCATATCGGCGCGACCTTCGGCACCGGTGTCGGCCTGATGAACTACGGCGCGGTAAGCGCCGAGTTCACCTTCCGCGGCAAGACCGCGCACGGCGCACAGGCGCCGTGGGACGGCCGCGACGCGGTCGATGCGGTGGTGCTGATGGACACGGGCGTCAACGCGCTGCGTGAACACCTGCGCCCGACCGCACGCGCGCACCGCACGATCACGCACGGCGGCATACAGCCGAACATCATTGCCGATCTCGGCAAGATCTGGTGGTACGTGCGCGACGACACCGGTCCGAAGGCGATGGAGAACTTCAGCAAGGTGGTGAAGGTCGCCGAAGGCGCGGCGTTGATGACGTCGACCACGCTCACGCACGAGGTGATCGCCTCGGCATGGCCGCAACTGAGCAACCGGGCGATCGCCGAGGCGATCCAGAAGAACATCGAGAACGTCGGCCTGCCGGCGTGGACGAGCGAGGAGCTCGACTTCGCACGGCGCTTCCAGAAATCAGTCGGCGTGCCTGAAATGGGGCTGGCCACACGCGCCGTTCCGTTCGGTACCCGGCCGCAATCATTCGCCTCGAACGACAACGGCGACGTGACCTGGGTGGTGCCGTCCGGCTACTTCCAGTTCCCCGCCAGCGTGCCCGGGATCTCTTATCACAACTGGGTGGCCGGGGTGACGCCGACGATGTCGATCTCGCACAAGGGGCAGGTCGCCGGTGCCAAGGTGCTCGCCGCCACCATGCTCGACCTGCTCACCGACGCAGACCTTCTCGCACGTGCGAAGGCGCAATTCGCGCAGGACACCAAGACGACGAAATACGTGCCGATGCTGCCGCCGACCGCGAAGCCGCCGCTCGACCTGAATCGCGAGATGATGGAGAAGTACCGGCCCGAGATGAGGAAGTTCTACATCGAACGCAAGCCGGTGTTCAAGTAACGGGCTGCCGGGTTCCCATTCGAAGCGCGATGCGATGGCGTGCGTGATTCGCTTCACCACGGCCAGCTTCGACATCGCTGCGGAGCGACCGAACCCGATCAATCCGATCGCAGGCGTTTCGCTGTTGCTGTGGCTCAGGAGCCAGGTGCCGGCCGAACTGGAGATGTCGGAACCCGACGCCGAGGATTGGGGCTGGTACGCGTCGGTCAGATGGAAAGGGCGCGCGTACCTGATCGGTGCAACCGCCGCCGACGAGGAAGAAGAGGGCGGTCGACGCGAATGGATGCTTCAGATCGACAAGCACCGATCGGTCACGGAGAAGCTGATGGGACGCGAGAAGATGACCGAACACGACGAGTGCGCGCGCTACTTCATGGGCTTGCTCGAAGGCGAACCGACGTTCAGCGCCGTCTCGATCGATCCCGAGCCCTGAATCCCGGCGCGCGGGCGACTGAGTAGAACGCTGCCCTGCGCGCGGTCACCCCGCCGCGCCCATCGCCGCGAATCCACGGTGGGTGGCCACGCCACCTACCGGCGCATCGGCCCAGTCCGCGAGAACCCAGCGCTCGCACACGCGCCCATCCACCGGGTGCGCGTGACGCATCGGCCGATGCGTATGACCGTGGATCAGCCTCGGGTACCCGTGCCTGCGCAGCGTGCGCAGGACTTCGGAGGGCGTGACGTCCATGATCTCGTTCGACTTGGTCTGCTTCTCCTGCTCGCTGATTGCGCGCATCCGTTGCACCTCGGCGCGACGCGCATCGAGCGTGCGCGCGAGGAAGGCCTGCTGCACACCAGGATCGCGTACCGTCGCGCGCAACGCGTTGTAGCGCGTGTCCTCGATGCATAGCGTATCGCCGTGCATCAGCAATGTGCGCGTCCCGTACACGTCGATGACGGTCGGGTCATCGAGTATCCGCACGCCGGTGGCGTCGGCGAAGCGCGCGCCGACCAGGAAGTCGCGGTTGCCGTGCATGAACCACACCGGCACGCCGGCGGCGGTCAACGCCGCAAGCGCGTCGACGACGCGCGCATTCAGCGGGTCTTCGAGGTCGTCGTCGCCGATCCAGAAGTCGAACAGGTCGCCGAGGATGTACAGCGCGTCCGCCCCGGTCGCACGGCGGCGGAGGAAATCGGCGAACGCCTGCGTCGTGTGCGGCCGTGTCGCGGACAGATGCAGGTCGGAGATGAACAGCGTATGCGGCATCACGGCGCGTGACCGCGATGCCGTAAGCGTGGGCTCCAGACCGCTTCAGCCTTCGATGATCTCGGCGCGCTGGATCACGACATCCTCGCTCGGTACGTCCTGGTGTCCGGACTGCGACGTGGTGGTCACGGCACGGATCTGATCGACGACGTCCATGCCCTCGACCACCTTCCCGAACACGCAGTAACCCCACCCACGTGCGGTGGGTGCGCTGAAGTTGAGGAAGTCGTTGTCGGCGAGATTGATGAAGAATTGCGCCGACGCAGAATGCGGCTCGGAGGTGCGCGCCATCGCCACCGTGTACTGGTTGTTCTTCAACCCGTTGTCGGCCTCGTTCTTCACCGAGTCACGGGTCTTCTTCTGCTTCATCCCGGGTTCGAAACCCCCGCCCTGGATCATGAAGCCATCGATCACGCGGTGGAAGATCGTGTTGTCGTAGTGGCCCGCCTTGACGTACTCGATGAAATTGGCGGCGGTGAGCGGTGCCTTCTCGGCGTCGAGTTCGATGCCGATGACGCCGGCGCTGGTATGCAATCTGATCATTGAATGCTCCTCTTTGGATCGGTGCGGCAACGGTGGGCGGTACTTACTTGCCGCCGAGCATCACCGCCTTCTCGATCACCGGCAACTTGCTGGGTACATCGGTCTTGAAGGGTCCGCCCGCGCCCGTGGGCACCTGCACCATCTGATCGACGACCTCCAGGCCCTTGACCACTTTGCCGAACACGACGTACCCGTAGCCGGCGACGGTCGGGTCGCGAAAGTCGAGAAAGTCGTTGCGCGCGACGTTGATGAAGAACTGGGCCGTCGCCGAATGCGGGTCACGGGTGCGCGCCATCGCGAGCGTACCGATTTCGTTGCGCAACCCGCCCTTGAGCGAGCGCTCGGCCTCGTTCTTGATCGGTTCGCGCCCCGGCTTCTCCTTGAACTCGGGGGTGAAGCCCCCGCCCTGAACCATGAAGCCGCGGATCACCCGATGGAACACCGTGCCGTTGTAATGGCCGTCTTTCACATACTGGATGAAGTTCTTCACCGTCTCGGGCGCGCGGTCGGGATACAGCTCGACCACCACCGGCCCGAAATTGGTCGTGAACTCGACCTTCGGCGTCTGCGCGAACGCGCCACTTGCCACCGTGGCGCCCAGCAACAATGCCACCACCCATCGTCTGATCATTCGCTGCACATCGATTCCCCTGATTCGGACGTCGCCGCCGGACCGTGCGCGTCGGCTGGCGAGCGCGTCACGCTGTTTCCCTGCGCGCGCGCCCCTGACGCGTCAAGCGTTGCCTTCGTAGACGATGCGCCACACGCCGTCCTGGAGCTGCCAATACTGGCGTTTGCGCATCTGCTGGTTGAGATTGTTGCTGGCGTAATCCTGTTCGAACTGCACGACCGCGAGGTTATCGCGGTTCGGATACAGGAACATGCTTGTATTGCGCAGTCCAATGCGCACCCAGGTCTTGCTCGCATTTACCTTGCCTTTCTGCTGCAACCAGGCGTCCAGATCGCGCCCACCGTCGCCGGAGAAATCGCGTGCGTAATGGCGCAGGTACGCGCTCACGTCACGACTCTCCCAGTCCTGGCGCCAGGCTTCGATGGTCTGCGCCAGCGAGCGGCGCATCGAATCGATCGCTGCCGGATCGACCCACTCGATCGTCGACGTCAGCAACACCGGCGTTGAGCCGATCTGCATCAACGGCAGCAATGCGTCGAAATCGGGATTGGCAAGGACCACACAGCCGTCGGAGGACAGCGGCGGTCGGGCGAAAGTGTCCGCCGGCACGCCGTGCAGCCAGATGCCGTGACCGGTACGACCCTCGCGCCGATCCCATTCGTTCGGGTAGTTGATCGGCAGCGCGCCGCTGCCGTAGAAATCGGGCAGTTTCTGGCGCGGCAAGTTGGCACGCACATGATAGACGCCGAGCGGCGTGCGCTTGTCGCCTTCTCGGACCTTGTCGGTGCCGTTGCGCCCGATGCTGATGTAGAAATCGCTCAGGTAACGGATTTTTCCGTCCACCTGCTCGAACACGTACAGCGTCGACTTGGCGCTGTCGACGACGACCGCGTAGCGCTGATTCGGGTCGAGTTGCAGCAGTTGCTTCGGCAGCAGGTCGGTGGGCGGCTCGGCGGCGAGCCGGGTCAGCCGGGCGCGCGCCTCGGCGCGCAGATCGTTCAACCGCTCGATGCGCTCGGTGCCTTCGCCGTCCGCGCCGGAATGGCCCGAATTGCCGAACGCGGTCAGCGGACGCGCGCGCGCGAGCAGCAGGTCGCCGCGCACGAGGTGCGCGAGGCGAAAGTTCGGATTGCTCTGGAGGATGCGGTCGATTTCGGCGAGCGCCGCGTCGGGACGACTGCGTGCGACATCGAGGATGCCGCGCACGACGCTCGACTCGACATCGCTCGTCTCGCGCCGGGGCAGGGTGATGGCGGCGATCGCGTCCAACGGCTCGACGTCCCCAGGGGCGCGCGGCTGCCCGCCGAGTGCGTGCACCTCTTCGGCCGGCGTCAGCGTTAAGAACAGCGTCACGCCGATCGACGCCAGGAGCGTCAGTACCAGCACCGGCGGGAGAAGGCCGCCGATCCGACCGGTTCGTCCGCGGGTGAAGAGGGTCACTGTCGTTGTCTCACCGGTACGCTCGTTCGGAAGATTGGCTCGCCGGGCTCTGCGTGGGCTCGTCGACGAGGCCGGCACGGATCATCGGCTGACCTGTTCCTGCTCGATCAGCCAGCGTTCACCGACGCGTACCAGGGTCAACGTCTTTGGCGTCTGGGACTTGAGGCTTTCCGAGCGGTAATCCTGTCTGAAAACCACCGACACGCGGTTGCCGGCTAGCGCCTTGACCTGCGGCGTCACCACGCGCACGTCGATCTTCTTCGGTTTGGCCACCCGATCACGGCGCCCCTTTTCCCATTCGCTGCGCGTGTCTCCGCCCGGCACCTTGAAGTCTTTCGCGTAAAACGCGAGGTAGGCGTTGACGTCGTTGCTCGACCAGGCGCGCGCCCACTGCTCGACGGTCTTGATGATCTCGTCGCCGCCCGCGCCCGGGGCGGCTGCGGCAGTGGCCGGCGCGGC
>JACMMK010000200.1 GCA_014379045.1 Burkholderiales bacterium | reverse complement strand
GTGGCGGCCGGCGCGCGTTGCCGCCGATCCGCTGCGCCATCGTCTAGAGCGCGCGTGCGCGCGGCCTGCGCGCACCGGCGCCCGACCGGGACGAGGTTGGCGACGATGACTTGGTCGACATCTTTCGACGTGAAATCTTCTTCGCCGGCGCCGACGGCTGGGTCGGCCGCACGGTGTTCTCGTCGCGTCCGGTGCCCTTGTCGACGACGGCCGACGTCAGCCGGCCGAGTTCGTCGAAGTAGCGCTGACTCATCTTGCTGGAAAGTGTCGTGAACACTTCCGCGTTCTCCCGACCGAAGTCGGTCAGCCTGCGCGCGGTGTCGGACAACGACCCCTTGTCGTCCTGAACGGACTGCAGCGTATCGGTGACGATGGTCGAAAACTTCGCCGACTGATTGATCCAGACCTGGACGCATTCCATCCCGGCGAGCACGGCCTTGAGTTCGAGCCGTGCCGCGCCGGTGAGCAGTTTCTGGAAATCGATGGTGTTCGAAGAAGCCATGTCTATCTCCCCTGCCGCGGTTTTCTCCGGCGCGGAACGATACGGCGGCTCCGAGCGGGTCAGCCGTACGGCGAACGTAAATCGCGATGTCACGGTGAGCCGGGTTTGCGAGCGCAATATAACCCAACTGAACACGCACGGCGGGAGGCGCCCGACCGCGCCTTCGCGCGGACAGTGCGTTTCCGGTCGGCACCGCCGATCACGGCGGCGCAACCCCTGTCGGGATTACCATTGCGCACCGCTGGCGGTCGTTGCTGCCGACACTCCGCGCAGCTAGCCGCGAACGCAGCCGGGGACGCGCGCAAGCCGGGAAAAGGAACCGAAGAAGATGGATACATTCGCCAC
The DNA here is from genome assembly GCA_014379045.1 of Burkholderiales bacterium. Classification (GTDB taxonomy): domain Bacteria; phylum Pseudomonadota; class Gammaproteobacteria; order Burkholderiales; family CAIKXV01; genus CAIKXV01. Next base: position 1,769 of record JACMMK010000200.1, on the reverse strand, counting down.
GCCCGTATCGACGCACGCGCGCGAAATGCTGCTCGCGCGCCTGCGCGCGGTACTGCCTGCCGAGTCGGTGCTGCATACCGACGAGGCGCAGCGTCCGTACGAGTGCGACGGGCTGACGATGTTCCGAACGCTGCCGCTGGCAACCGTGCTGCCCTCGACCGAGGCGCAGGTCGTAGCGGTGGTCGGGCTCTGCCGCGACGCCGGTATTCCGATCGTGCCGCGCGGTGCCGGCACCGGCCTGTCGGGCGGCGCCACGCCCCATGCCCAGGGCGTCCTGCTGTCCACCGCGAAGATGAATCGCATCCTCGCCGTCGATCCGACCGCGCGTGTCGCGCGCGTTCAACCCGGCGTGCGCAACCTCGCGATCTCGGAGGCCGCGCTCACGCACGGCCTGTACTACGCGCCCGACCCGTCGAGTCAGATCGCCTGTTCGATCGGCGGCAACGTCGCCGAGAACTCCGGTGGCGTGCACTGCCTCAAGTACGGCCTGACCGTACACAACGTGCTGCGCGTGCGCGCGGTGACGATCGACGGCGAAGTCGTCGAGTTCGGCAACGAGGCGCTCGACAGTCCGGGCCTCGACCTGCTCGCCATATTGATCGGCAGCGAGGGCATGCTCGCGATCACCACCGAGGTGACGGTCAGGCTCATCCCCAAGCCGCAGCTCGCGCGCTGCATCATGGCCAGCTTCGGTGATGTCGGTCGCGCGGGCGATGCGGTAGCGAAGCTGATCGCCGCTGGCATCATTCCGGCGGGGCTCGAGATGATGGATCAGCAGGCCACGCGCATGGTCGAGCCGTTCGCCAACGCAGGCTACGATCTGGACGCTGCGGCGATCCTGCTGTGCGAAGCCGACGGCACCACGGATGAGGTCGAGGAAGAGATCGCGCAGATGTCCGAAGTGCTGCGTGCGGCAGGCGCGACCGAGCTGCGCGTGTCGACGTCGGAGGCCGAGCGGCTGCGCTTCTGGGCGGGGCGCAAGAATGCGTTTCCGGCAGCCGGGCGCGTGTCGCCCGACTATTACTGCATGGACGGCACGATCCCCAGGAAACGTCTGGGCGAGATGCTGCGCGCGATCCAGCAGATGGAAGCGAAGTACGACATGAAGTGTCCCAACGTGTTCCACGCGGGCGACGGCAACCTGCATCCGCTGATCCTGTTCGATGCGAACGACCCCGACTCGCTCGCGCGCGCCGAGGCCTTCGGCATCGACATCCTCGAGTTGTGCGTCGCGCTCGGCGGCACCGTCACCGGCGAACACGGCGTGGGCATCGAGAAGATCAACCAGATGTGCATCCAGTTCTCGCCCGAAGCGCGCGAACAGTTTTTCGGCGTCAAGCGTGCGTTCGATCCGCAGGGCCTGCTCAACCCGGAGAAATGCATCCCGACGCTGCACCGGTGCGCCGAGTACGGTCGTCTGCATGTGCACGGCGGCGCGGTGCCGCACCCGCAGCTCGAACGCTTCTAGCGGCACGATGGCCCAGGCACTGCTCGAACAGGTGCGCGCGGCGCTCGAGGGTGCGCGTGCGCTGCGCATCCGCGGCAGCGGCAGCAAGGACTGGTACGGCGAAGCCCTCGAAGGCGACGTGCTCGATACGCGCAGTCACGCCGGCATCGTCGACTATGATCCGAGCGAACTCGTGATCACCGCGCGCTGCGGCACGCCGCTTGCCGAACTCGAAGCGACCCTCGCAGGGCAGCAGCAGATGCTCGCCTGCGAGCCCCCGCATTTCGGGCCGCACGCCACCGTCGGCGGATTCGTCGCCGCC
>JACMMK010000199.1 GCA_014379045.1 Burkholderiales bacterium | reverse complement strand
GGTGGCCGAGCCGCCCGGTCGTGGCGCGGAAGGTGCGCGCACTCGCGCTCGGGTCGCGGAAACTGCGCCGGGAGCATCGGCGGATCGGGTCGATGCGCCGTCCGCGGTGCCGCGCGCCCCCGACAAATGGATCGAGGAGATCGTCGCGTTGCGCCGTGCGGGTCGCCTCGTCGAAGCCGGCAACGCGCTGGCCGAGTTCCGCAAGGCATACCCGACGTATCCGCTGCCTGCGGCGGTGACTTCGCCACCCTGAACGGCGGCTGCATGCGCACGCCGCGCGACGCCTAAAGTCGCTCGATCCAGCGTCGATAATGGTCCAGGCGTGGGGCCGGGGGCACTACGACGCCGGAGCGCTTCGGAGCCAGACAGAGCGATCGCGTGAGTTATCTCTTCAGCAGGTTCGAGCATCTGAAGGCGAGCGGTGTACTGCCGAGCCCGACCGGTGTCGCGCTCGAGATCCTGCGCCTGACGCAGCGCGACGACACCACCGTCGCGCAGCTGGCGCATGTGCTCCAGGCCGATCCTGCGCTGGCCGGACGACTGGTCCGCTTCGCCAATTCGTCGCAGGTCGGTGCCGCGCGGCCGATGCTGGCGATCGGCGATGCGGTGAAGCTGCTCGGCTTCGCGGTCGTGCGGCAGCTGTGCCTGGGCTTCTCGGTGCTCGACGGTCAGCGCGAAGGGCGCTGTCTCGGCTTCGACTACCCCCGCTTCTGGTCGCGCTCTCTCGCCAGCGCGCTCGCTGCGCAGACTTTATGCGGCAGGGTGCGGGTGCTTGCGCCCGAAGAAGCCTTCACCTGCGGGCTGCTCGCCGAGATCGGGTCACTCGCGCTCGCGTCGCTGCATCCCGAAAAGTTCGCGAAGATCCTCGATACCGACGCCGCACCGGCCGATCGGTCAGCGTTCGAACGCGAGACGTTCGGCGCGGATCACCGCGAGTTCGGTGCCGCACTGCTCGAGGATTGGCGACTGCCGAGAATCTGTATCGACGCCGTTTTCCACAGTGAGTAACCGGAACAGAGCGGATTCGATCAGGGGTCGCGGGTACAGACACTGTGCGAAGTGATGTCGCTTGCGCGACTGGTCGGTGAGTATTTCGTCGCCGGCATCGACGCACGCATGCGCATCACGCCGTCGCTGTTGCAGCGCGCGGCGAAGCTCGGCATCGAAGCCGTGGTGCTCGCGCCGATCTGCGATGCGGTCGGAGAGGGATGGCAGCGCTGGGCGTCGCTGCTCGGGATGCACGTCGACGCGCAACCTGCGTCGAACTTCGCCTCCGAAGCGTCGAGTGAAGCAGCGGCGGACGTCGAATCCGCCCTGTCCACGCCCGCGCGCCCGGAGACCGACGCGGTATCGAGTCCGCGCGCAGCGCCGGCTGCGTTGCCGGGCCTGAGCATCGACGTGGTTTGCGCCGACGAAACAACACGGGCGCACGTCTGCGAGTTGCTTGCCCGGCAGGGCCATCGGGTGCGGTCGTTTGCGGACGCGAACATCGCGCTCGCGACGGTGCTGACCGATTTGCCCGACCTGGTGGTCATCGACCTCACGGCTTGCGCACCGGCGGCCAGGCGTCTGTGCACGACGCGGCGCGCGACGGTGATCGGCAAGGATCTTTACCTGATCGGAATGATTGCGCCAAACGATTCTGCAGACGCGCTCGATCAGCTGCGGGCCGCGACGGCGGTCGCATCGGCGCAAGGATCCAGCGCCGGACCCGACACCGGGCTTGACGATTATCTGTGCTTGCCGATCGATCCGGCGTCGCTCCTGCTTCGACTGCGCTGTGCGCGGCGCATGATCGGGCTGCGCGCCGTGTCGAGTCGGGCTCGGGATGATCTGGGCAAGCTCGCGGCAGAGCTTGCGGTGGCCAAGCGCCGGTTGCAGCGTGCGCTGCTGATCGATGGCCAGACCGGCTTGCCCAACCGCCGTCACGCCTTCGAACGTCTCGAACACGAGTGGGCGGTATCGACCCGGCACCGCCGTCCACTGTCGTGCATGGGGCTCGATATCGATCAGTTCCGCCAGATCAATGCCGCCCACGGACACGCGGCGGGCGACAAGGCGCTCGGTCGGCTCGCTGCGGTGTTGCGGGAATCGGCACGTACCGACGATGTGATCTGTCGCATGGGCGGTGAAGAGTTCATGGTGATCAGTCCGGACACCGACAGTATCGGCGCGGCGACGGGCGCGCGAAAACTGCACGCAGCCGTCGGTGAGGCGTTTCGGAGTGGGCTCGGCGGCGCGCCGGGGCAACGGACACTGACCCTGTCGATCGGGGTCGCGACGCGCGACGCCAGCGTGCGCGACGTCGAATCCCTGGTGCGACTGTCAGACGAAGCGCTGCAGACGGCCAAGCGTGAGGGGAGCGACCGGGTCTGCGTCGCGATGACTCCGGCGGCGGCCCGCGCCGTCGCGCTGACCCCGCCGCGCACGGCAGACAGCGGTGTGACGTGACGCGTGCCCGGATCGCTGCTGCGACGCCCACGCACAGGTAGAGGTAGCAGTAGCAACCGAAAAAACGCCCCGGGACGGGCTGGCCGAAACGGGGCGTTGCGCTGCGTTGTCACGCAGGGGCGGCGCTCGCCGGCCCTGCGCGTAGCCATGAATCTCAGGCCGCGCGTTTGCGGCCGTCGGTCACGCTGGCGATGTTGGCTTCCGCCATGTCGGTCGCCTGTTTCGTCGCCTTGGAAAGGTTGTCGTAGGCCGAGTTCGCCGCCGCGAGCGCCGACTTGATCGCCGACACGGCGAAGTCGCTACCGGCGGGGCCGTTTTTCGCAGCGCTGTCGAGCATCGACAACATCTGGCTGTTCACGAAGCTCATCTGCTCTTCCACCAGCTTCGAGAATTGGGCCTGGGTCGCCGCCGACAGTTCGTACAGACCTTTCGCATAGGCGGTCATTTTCTCGACCGCCGGCTCGACCATCGCCGACTTCATTTCAGGCATCGTCGGCGCGTCTTTCATGTCGGACATCGACTTGGCGTTGGTGACGACATCGCCGAACGCGACCTTCGCGTGCTTGAGCTGGAACTCCACGAATTTTTCGGTGGCTTCCAGACCGAAAGTGGCGAATTTGACGGCGCCTTCGACCTGCGCTTTGGTGACCGCAGCAACTTGTTCGGGAACTTGAATCATGATGAATCTCCTGGAGGAATGAGCGGCTGGACGGCAGGCCGGGTTGGCGATCAACGCCACGCCCACCGCAGGACCGTAGCGCCCAGGTTCGTGGCTCCATGACTCGAAGCGGCTCGAAACGGTGCGGCAGGTCGGTGCAGCGCGCCGTTGTTGCGCTGCACAAAACGAAATGTAGGAGCGTCCAGCTTGAATGTCAAGCCCCATGCACCATTCCGAGGCGAAAAAATGTTGCGACGCACCGTCCGGTTTGCGCGCGTCTCATCGTTTTTGACTTGCCTGAAAGAGGTGATTACGATGCGAACCGAACAGGGCGGACAGTATCTCGCTGATGGCGCGCCGCCGGCGCGTTATAAGCCCGCGAAAAAACCGATACACAACAGCAGGTTGACGAGCGCTCACAGTGGCAGGGACGCAACCGGGGTGGGAACTCGGCGGTGGGGCCGAGGCCGGGAAGCAGTCCGGATCGGTGCCGACCGCAGACGCACGGCGCACCATTCGGCTGATCGGTGCCTGGACGCTGCTCGCGCTCGGCCCGCGCAGCCGGAAACTGGGGCGCGAGCTCGCTGACCTGGCGGGCGATCCGCAGCTCATCTGGGATCTGCGCGAAGTGGGCCGCCTCGACGACGCCGGGGCAGTACTGTTGTGGCGCGCGTGGGGGCGGAAGAAGCCCGCAGGCCTCGAACTGCGCCCGGAGCAGGAAATGGTGTTCGAACACCTCGCTGGAGTCAAGGAGGCAAGACCCGCAGTCGCGCCGCTCGGCCTGGCCGCGCCGCTTATCCTGATCGGCCGATGGCTCGACGTGGTTGTCGGACACATGCACGGACTGTTGCTGCTGATCGGACAGCTTGCGCTCGATCTGATCGAAATCATCGTGCATCCAACGCGCATCCCGTGGAAGGAAATCTCGGCAAATCTGTATCGCACCGGCTCGCAGGCGCTCGGCATCACTGCGTTGGTCGGGTTCCTGATCGGTGTCGTGCTGTCCTATCTGTCCGCCAAGCAGCTACACCTGTTCGGCGCCGACGTGTTCATCGTGAACCTGCTCGGCATCGCCGTGATTCGTGAACTGGGCCCGGTACTCGCGGCGATCCTCGTCGCCGGCCGCTCCGGGTCGGCGATGACTGCCCAGCTCGGTGTGATGCGCGTCACCCAGGAGCTCGATGCGATGACGGTGATGGGGATCCCTCATGGGCGGCGCCTGATCCTGCCGAAGGCGATCGCGCTGGCGATCGCGATGCCGCTGCTGATCCTGTGGACGAGCACGATGGCGCTCGCCGGTGGGATGCTCGCCGCCGAGTACGAGACGGGGCTCAGCCACACGTATTTCATCGACAGTCTGCGCTCGGCGGTGCCGATCGCAAACTACTGGCTCGGGCTTGGCAAGGGAGTGGTGTTCGGCTTGCTGATCGCATTGATCGCGTGTCATTTCGGATTGCGTATCCGGCCCAATACCGAGAGCCTGGGGCGGGGGGTCACCGCGTCGGTCGTCAGTGCAATCACGATCGTGATCCTCGCCGACGCGATCTTCGCGATCGTGTTTTCCAACGTCGGGATCGTGCAGTGAGCCCGCGAGGCCAGCGGCGAGGGCCCCGTCACCTGAAAGGTGACGGGATCGACGTAGCCGAGTCGGGCTCATTCATCGTCCCTTGGCTTACTTTGCACAGGGACGGAGGTGAGAGACGATGAGCCCGCGAGGCGACGCCGGAGAGCGACGATGAACGCGCCGACGCCGGCAGCGGCACCCGAAACGCGCGAGGCGGTGATCGAGGTCGAGCATCTCACCAGCCGGTTCGGTCGCCAGGTCGTCCATAACGACATCGATCTGGTCGTGTTCCGCGACGAAGTGCTAGCGTTGGTCGGCGGATCGGGCAGCGGCAAGACGACGCTCGTCCGGCAGATGCTCGGACTCGAACGGCCTGCAGAAGGGCATGTGCGGGTGTTCGGGGTCGATCTCGTCAGCGGCGGCAAGGATGAGCTTGCGGCGATGCGCAGTCGCTGGGGCATGCTGTTCCAGAACGGCGCACTGTTCTCGGCCCTTTCGGTGTTCGACAATATCGCGTTGCCTCTGCGCGAACTGAAACAGCTCGAGGCCGAGGTGATTCACGATCTGGTGATGATGAAACTCGAGATGGTCGGCATCGAGCCGCGTCATGCAAACAAGAAGCCGTCGGAACTGTCGGGCGGCATGGTCAAGCGGATCGCGCTCGCGCGTGCGATCGCGCTCGACCCGGAACTCCTGTTCCTGGACGAGCCGACGGCGGGTCTGGACCCCGATCGCAGCGAGAGTTTCGTGCGCCTGATCCAGGCCCTGCGCAGCGAGCTGCGCATGACGGTCGTGATGGTGACCCACGACCTCGACACCCTGGTCGCTCTCGCCGACCGGGTGGCCGTACTCGCGCGTACGCGCCTCGTCGCGGTCGATACTCTGGCCGAGATCACGAAGCTGGACGACCCGTTCGTATGCAATTTCTTCTGTGGCGAACGCGGCCAGCGTGCGATGCTCGCGCGCTCGGGCACGGGTTCTGCTGCGGGGGCTTGAGGCGCAGATGGAAAATCGATCACATGTATTGTCCGCGGGTCTGTTCACGCTCCTGCTGATTGCGGCGCTGGTTGCGGTCGCCGTCTGGTTTCGACAGGACACGGTCGTGCGCGACCGGTATGTGCTGGTCTCCACCAGCTCGGTCTCGGGCCTGAATGCCCAGGCAGCGGTCAGGTTACGTGGCGTCGACGTCGGCAAAGTGGAGAGCATCCGCTTCGACCCTGAGAACCCGCAGGCGATCCTGATCACAGCGCTGATCGACCGCGATGCACCGTTGTCGCGCGGTACGCGTGCGCAACTCGGCTACCAGGGGGTTACGGGGCTCGCCTATGTCGACCTGTCAGACGATGGCAGGAACCCGGCGAAGTTCGAGTACGACGCTCGCTCGCTGCCGCGCATTCCGGTCGACCCGTCGCTCGTCGACCAGCTGATCACCTCGGGTCCCGCGCTGATCAAGAGTGTCGACGAGACCGCGCGTCGCGTCGCGCTTCTGATGTCCGATGAAAATCTGGCGCTGCTTACCTCGACGCTGACCAATATCGAAATCGCCAGTGGCAAACTGGCCAAGGTGGCCGATCAGGCATTGCCTGTCCTCGCCCAGGCCACGCCGGCGTTGAAGGCGACGGCCGCCGTCGCCACCGATGCAAGCCTGGTGCTCAAGCGTACCGATCAGCTGGTGGCCAACGTCAACACGTTCACGCTTGCGCTCGGCCAGCGTCTGGAGTCGATCGACCGGATCACCAAGAGCGCCGAGCAGATCGGCAACGTCGGCCTCGCGTTCGGCGAAGCGGTGGTCAGCGTCGCACTGCCGAAGATCAGCGACTTCATCGACGAACTGTCGCGCAATTCGCGCGTGCTCGAGCGCGTGCTCAACGATTTCCAGGATCAGCCGCAGAGCCTGGTGTTCGGACGCGGCCCGCAGCGCCCGGGCCCGGGCGAGGCCGGTTATATCCCCCCAGCCCCCGGCGAACGCTGATGCACGGGTACACGGCCAACGCAATTCGCAGTCGCATGGAGCATACGCCGATGCAGATTCCGACCCGGGTTTCTCCTCCGATGCGCAGGACGTTCCTGCAGCGCTCGGCGCTCGGCGGCGTGTTCGTCGCGCTCGGTGGCTGCGGGTTGGGGCCGACGCCCCGGCCGCCCTCGACGATTCATGATTTCGGCATCGCGCCGGCCCCGATCGATCAACCGGCGCGCATCCGTGCCAGTCTTGCGGTCCCTGATGCGATCGCACCCGGGTGGCTCGACTCGAATTCGATCATCTATCGGTTCGCGTATGTCGATGGCGGGCAGCCTCGCGTCTACTCGCGCAGTCGCTGGGCCGGAACGCCGCCCGAGATGATCACGGCGCGCCTGCGCGCACGGGTCGCCGCGGTGGCGCAACCCGGCCTCGCATCTTCGCGCGATGGTGTGCAGAGCGACTACCTGCTGCGCGTCGAGCTCGACGAATTCAGCCAGGTTTTCGACTCGCCGCAGGAGTCGAAAGGCGTCGTGCGTGCGCGCGCGACGTTGATTGCCGGCATCAAGCGCGCGACGCTGTTCCACCGCGCGTTCAGTTTCGAGCGTCCGGCGCCGACCCAGGATGCCCCGGGCGCGGCGGCGTCGCTGACGGCGGCGAGCACCGCGCTGATCGACGCGCTGATCGACTGGATTGTCGCGTCGTTGCCGCCGTTGCGCTGACCGCACCGCGCGCCGCCTGGTGCGGGCGTTTTCACCGAGAACCCGATGGCCACCATTTTCGACAAGATCATCGCGCGCGAGCTACCGGCAGATGTCGTTTACGAAGACGAACTCTGCCTGGCTTTCCGCGACATCAATCCGCAAGCGCCGGTGCACGTGCTGCTGATCCCGAAGAAACCGCTGGTCGATCTGGCCGACGCGACTGCCGGCGATCAAGCGCTGCTCGGCCATCTGCTGCTGGTCGCAGCGAAGGTGGCCGACGAACTCGGCATCGGCGGCGCGTTCCGGCTCAATGTCAACAACGGGGCGTCGGCCGGCCAGAGCGTGTTCCATCTGCATTTGCATATTCTCGGCGGCCGTGCGTTCTCGTGGCCGCCCGGCTGAGTTACGCGGCCACAGCTCATCGACGTATCGGGAGGACGCGGCATGTCCACATTCAAGGCGGTTCGGGTCACCCAGGACGGGGGCAAGGCGGCGGGCGTGCTGACCGAGACGACGCTCGACGAGATCGATGCCGGCGAGGTGGTGATCGCCTCGCGCTTCGCCAGCATCAACTACAAGGACGCGCTCGCGGTTACCGGACGTGGGCGGATCATGACGCGCTTTCCGTGCATCGCAGGCATCGATGTCGCCGGTGTCGTCGAAGGCTCGAGCGACGAGCGTTTCAAGGTCGGAGATGCCGTGTTCGTCAACGGCTTCGGCCTCGGCGTCAGTCACGACGGCGGCTTCTCGGAGCGGGTGCGCGTTCCCGCCGACTGGGTGATCGCGGTACCCGCAGGCATGACACTGCTCGACGTCGGCACGCTCGGTGTCGCAGGCTTCACCGCGGCACTGGCGATACATCTGCTCGAACACAACGGGCTCACGCCCGACAGCGGCGACGTGCTGGTCAACGGCGCCACCGGCGGGTGCGGCAGCATCGGCATCGACATGCTTGCGCGGCGCGGCTATCACGTCGTTGCGTTGACCAGCAAGGCCGAGTCGCGCTCCTACCTGAAGGAACTCGGTGCCGCCGAAGTGTGGCTGCGGAGTGAACTCGAACTCGGCAAGAAGCCGCTCGAGAAGTCGCAGTTCGCGGGAGCGCTCGACTCGGTCGGGGGCGAGCAACTGTCGTGGCTGACCCGTTCGATGCAGGAGAACGGCGTCATCGGCGCGTTCGGCAATGCGGGCGGCGCGGAACTGGCCACCTCGGTGTTTCCGTTCATTCTCCGCGGGGTGCGGCTGATCGGTGTCAACTCGAACGCGCCGATGGCGCTGCGCCAGCAGGTGTGGGCGCGCATCGCGACCGATCTCAAACCGCGCAATCTCGACAAGATCGGGTTTCCCATCGCGATCGACCAGGTGATCGAGCAGTGCGAACGGTCGGTGGCCGGCAGTGTGCAGGGCAGGGCGGTGGTGAACTACGCTTGACGACGCGCGCATGCCAGGCCTTGCACCCGTTCAGGGCGGTGCAGGATGCAGCGCCTGACACGATGCGGCGTGGCGAACGAACCATGGGTCGATGCGCAACGCTGCTGAACGCTGGAGTCTCCTTGATGCGCGCAACGGTTTGCGGTGTGGGTCTGGTCGTGGGGTCGATCCTCGGCACATCGGGGACCTACGCGCTCGCTGCCGAGACGTGGCCGAATCGTCCGATCCGTCTCGTGGTGCCGTTCGCGCCGGGCGGCGGCTCGGACGTGACCGGCCGCATCATCGGACAGAAGCTGTCGGATCTGCTCGGCCAATCGGTCGTCGTCGACAATCGTCCGGGCGCGGCGAGCATGCTCGGTACCGATCTGGTCGCGCGTTCGGCGCCGGATGGCTACACGTTGCTGCTCGCCGATCTCGCGCTGACGATCAACAGCGCGTATTACCGCAAGCAACCGCCGGCCGACCCGGTGCAGCGTTTCGTCGGCGTCGCCTTGATCGCCGAGACACCGTACGTGCTGATGGTGCACCCGGGGGTGCCCGCCACCAATATCAAGGAGTTCATCGCGCTGGCGAAAGCGCAACCCGGCAAGCTCAATGTCGGGTCCTCGGGCAACGGCGGTGGTCTGCATCTGACGCTCGAACTGTTCAAGGTCAAGGCCGGGCTCGATCTGAATCACATTCCGTACAAGGGCGGGGGGCCCGCGCTGAACGATACCGTCGCCGGCCAGATCCAGGCGACCTTCATCGGCCTCGGCGGCTCGCTGCAGTTCGTCCAGACCAACCGTTTGCGTCCGCTCGTGGTGACCTCGACGCAGCGCAGCGCCGCACTCGCGAACGTGCCGACGCTGACCGAACTCGGTTACGACGTTGTCGTCACCAACTGGTACGGGGTGGTGGCACCGATGGGAACGCCGCGCCCGGTGTTGCAACGCCTGTACGACGAGATTGGACGCGCGCTCGCCCAGGCGGACGTGCGCGAGCGGCTTTCCAACACGGGTCTGGAGCCGGCGGTCCAGGTGCCGGGGCAGTTCCAGCGCATGATCGAGTCGGAACTCAAGCGCTGGCGGCAGACGATCGTCGATGCGCGGATCCAGACGGAGTGACACGCTGTGCGCAGCATGAAATTGTCGAGGTAGCATCGACCTGCGGTACCCATAAGAAAAGTCCGGAGGAGAGCGTATGAATCCGTTTGCCCGCAGCGCGTTGCTGATCGGTCTCATGACGGCCTGGCACGTGGCCCACGCCCAGGCTCCTGGCACGAAGTATCCGATCAAGCCGATCCGCATGATCATCGGCTATGCCCCGGGCGGCGGCAGCGACATCATGGGTCGGCTGATGGCGCAGCAGATCACCGAAGCGCTGGGTCAACAGGTGGTGGTCGAGAACCGGGCGGGGGCCGCGCAGAACATCGCGGCCGAATACGTCGCGCGCCAGCCGGCCGACGGCTACACGGTGTTCATGAGCTCGGCCGCGCACAGCATCAATGTCAGTCTGTACTCGAAGATCAACTACGACCCGGTCAAGGATTTTGCGCCGGTGGCGATCTTCGCAACCAGCCCGAATCTGCTGCTGGTACATCCGTCGTTTCCCGCGAAGACCGTCAAGGAATTCATCGCGGTGGCGAAGAAGAACCCGGGCCGGCTGAACTATTCATCGTCCGGAGTCGGCAGTTCTCAGCATCTGTCCGGTGAGATGCTGAACGTGATGATCGGATCGGGCATGACGCATGTGCCGTACAAAGGCAGTGCGCCTTCACTCGCTGGGCTCGCCAGCGGCGAAGTGGACTTCGCGTTCAACAACATCCCTTCGGCGCAACCGCTGATGAGCGCGGGTCGCGTGCGCGCACTGGGCATCACGAGCGCCAAACGATCGCCGTTGTTGCCCAACCTGCCCACGATGGTCGAGGGTGGCCTGCCGGGTTTCGTGACCGAGACGTGGTACGGCATACTGGTGCCGGCCGCCACGCCGCGCGAGGTCATCAACACGCTCAACACGGTCGCGGTGAAGTCGGTGCAGAAGCCCGAGTTTCGAGAGCGTCTGGCGCAGATGGGCGCGGACCCGCTCGCCGAATCGCCGGAGTTTTTCGCGAGTTACCTTGCTTCGGAGATCGCGCGCTGGGCCAAGGTCGTGCGCGATTCGAAGGCGCGGGCGGACTGAGGACGGGGACACGATGCGCACGCGAGGCTCGCCGCGGGGGACCCGTCACCTGTCAGGTGACGGGATCGGCGTAGTCGAGTCGGGCTCACTCATCGTCCGTGGCGATGCTTCGATCCGGGACGTCGGAGAGAAACGATGAGCTGGGACCTCAAGCTGGGAATCATCGTGCCATCGTGGAACACGGTGATGGAGTACGAGTGGCAGCGGATGTGCGGGGAGGCGGTCTCGGTGCATTCGCAGCGCATCCGCCATACCGCCGACACCGAGGCGGATCTCGCATGGCTCACGACGCAGGCGCCAGCGGCCGCGGAACTGGTGGCGCACGCGAAAGTCCGTGCGATCTGCCACGGCTGTACCGCGAGCGGTTTCCTGAAGTCTCCTGAGCAGGACGTCGCGATGGCCGCTGCGCTCGCGCAAGGCACCGGCATCCCGACGGTGACTTCGTCGGCCTCCATCGTGCAGGCGCTGCGCGCGCTGGGCGCGCGACGCATCAGCGTGGCTTCGCCCTACGAGCCCTGGCTCAACGAGAAGTTGCGCGGGTATCTCGAGGCCGCGGGCTTCGACATTGTCGCGATGAAGGGCCTGGGCACGCAGGCGCACGGGAGCATCAGCACCGACAAGGTGAAGGCGCTCGCGCTCGAAGTGATGCGCCCCGAGACCGAGGCGCTGTTCATCAGCTGTTCGAACTTCCGTACGCTCGACATCATCGACGAGGTCGAGCGGGACATACGACGCCCGACCGTCACCAGCAATCAGGCGGCGCTGTGGGGCACGTTGCGGCACATCGGCGACACACGCACGATCGCCGGCGCGGGGAGACTGTTCGTCGACGCGTGAGGCACGAATCGAACAACGGCAGTGCACCGGAGGGGGAATCGATGAGAGTAGTTTCGAGCGCATTCGCGCCGCGCTGCGTCGCGGTCTTTGCGATGGGTATCGTGGGTGCGGCCGGCACGGTCGTCACGGTCGCATCGGCGCAGGAGTTTCCGAGCAAGCCGGTACGCATCATCGTACCGTTCCCGCCGGGCGGCACGACCGACATCATCGTGCGCATCATCGGCCAGCGTCTGGCCAAGGACTGGAAGCAGGCGGTGATCGTCGACAACCGGCCCGGCGGTGGTGCCAATATCGGCGCGGAACAGGCGATGCGCTCGCCCGCCGACGGCTACACGCTGTTCATGGCCTCGACAGTCCACAGCATCAACGCGAGCCTGTACCCGAAGCTCTCGTACGATCCGCTGAAGGATTTCACGCCGATCGTCACGGTGGCCGAGACCGCGCAGGTGCTGGTCGTCCACCCGTCGGTGCCGGCGACGAATGTCCGGGAGTTCATCGCGCTGCTGAAGAAGCGCCCGGGCGAACTCGCCTACAGTTCGGCCGGCAACGGCAGCCAGCCGCATCTCGCCGCGGAGCTGTTCAAGACGATGACCCGCACCAGCATGCTGCATGTGCCGTACAAGGGCGGGCCGCCGGCGATGACCGACCTGATGGCGGGGCACGTCTCGGCGTCGTTCGCGACCGCACCGTCGGCGGTGGCGAACGTGAAGGCCGGCAAGGTCCGGGCGCTCGGCGTGAGCACCGGTGCGCGCATTGCGGCATTGCCCGACGTGCCGACGATCACCGCGTCGGGCGTGCCGGGTTACGACGCGAGCGGGGTCTTCGGGTTGGTCGGGCCGCCGGGGCTGGCGCCGGCGCTCGTCGACCGAATCAACGCGGCCGTGCTGAGCGTGATGGCGGACCCGGCGATTCGCCAGTCGCTGAGCGAGCAGGGGGCCGAGCCGAAGACCGGCACCCCTGCAGAGTATGCGGCGTTGATTCGCGAAGAGGTGCGCAAGTGGGCGACGGTCGTGAAGGAGTCCGGCGCGAAGATCGACTAGCCGCCTTCACTCCGCGGTAGACACCGGCTGACTCTGTGGCACGGCGCCCCGTGGCAGCGATCTTGAGCCGGCAGAAGCAAGCGCGCGCGGCGCGGCGCGCAGTAGGCCGCATGGTAGCGGGGCTTCACTCGACGATGCTGAAGAGGCCCGGATACTTGATGACGGCGCCGATCCGCGAGACTTGCAAGGTGCCTCGATACCCTTCGCTCGGCGCTTCGTATCGGTAGTCCGACTTGCCCGAGCGCGTGTAGGTTTGAGGAAGGGTGCGGAGTTTCAGGTCGGGGAGCGTAAGCCAGGCCGCCGGCGCGTCGCCACGCTCACCCACTTTCAGCCTGAGCCGACGGATGGCGATCATGTTCGTGGCAGGCGTGAAGCCGAGATCGAGATCGAGGCAGTTCGCGGACATCGCGTGTTCTTCGTCGCCCACGCGCCATCGAGTCGAATCAGCGCTGCGAATGTTACGAATACGACGAATACGGATCTCGATCGCTTTCCGACCGTGGAAGCCTGAAATCTGCGCGCGATGCGTGCACCACATCGAATCGGTGACGACTTCGTACGCAAGGTTGCACGCCTGTCCGGCCTCTTGAAAAATGGCGGTGCCGACGAGGCGCCATCCGTTCGGCGACCGAAACAGACGACAACAGTCGTGACCCGGCTGATCTAGCCTGCGCCAGAGGAGTACAGCGACGGGTGTGAGGAGACCGTTCACGACGCGGCGAAGGGGGCCGACGCAATGCTTGCATCGATGCGTCGATCACGAAGGCGTGATGGATTCCCGCGGGCATCTGATTTATTCACGGCCTAACCGAGCGTCAAGAACAACGAACCGGCCACAGGTAGACCTCGGTAACCGTTCTCGTCATGCGTGGCAGCTACAGCTGAGAACTCTGAAGAATGTTCCAAGCGCCATAACCCGAGCAGAGCAGTGCAAGGATTGCGAGCACACTGCACGCACCCACTTCAAACCAGAACGCGAGCGGTTCGCGTGTTCGATGGATTCGCGAGACCCCGTCACGCCGTTTGCAATAGCCTCGCGAAACGAATCCTGCGATGTAGCGGATCAGAACACTCGCCGCGGGTAGTCCGAGCAAAGCGACCCAAGACAACGGGAGTGACGACATGAGTAACAGTTTCGGCGTCGATGCAGCGTGGAGGAGCGAGTAATGCAGGATGCCCGTATGTAGGCTGCGCAGCGAACCATTATTGCGCGAGCCTGCTGAGGCGCATTCCTCCATGCACCAACAGCGTCGTCATGAAAAAAACAGATCGGTTTCCTCGTGCGTGACCAGTATTGTCCATCGAAACTGGGAGTCGAACAGAACGAACTCGCCAGGAATTCCTCGAACATCCGGGACCCATCGGTCGGGTGGCCGGAGCTCGAACGCGAATGTGAGCGACGACAATCGATGAGTGGGCAGCTTCGAGTCGCCGAACAGACGCATCAGAAACAGCAACGAGTCGATCGGGAGTGTTTCTAACACTGATTGACCGCGGTGATCATCGAACGCCGAATGCCATTTTTGAGCAAGGCGAACATTTCCCTCTTCTTCGCAACTTCCCGAACGACGCTTCCGCCGCCTTTCTCGAAAGTCGTGATCCACTCTGAAGCGCGGGTTGCATGGGGAACCTCCATTCGAAGGGATGCCAGTGCACGCTAAGAGGAAAACGCGAAGGGCTGCCGCCGCCAAGGGTCGCTTGTTGCCTGAACGATGATCGGGCTGAGATGGCAGGTCATGCTTCATCGCGCGCCCACAGACGAGTTGGGCGACAGGCTCAATGTTCATGCTCGCAATCACTACGCAGAGCTGCTGCGTGCACAATGTTGGTGACGCTATGTTGGACAACGCACAAACTAACCTGGGTCTATTGGGTATAAGGATGCTAAGCACGTTGCCGCTCCTTTTACAAGCCTCACCAGCGCGACAGCGAATGAATACTCGCTTAAGAGGCGCCAAGGACACCAATACTCTTCAGCGCGTCGCGCGCCATTGGGTGCACACGGCGTTGGCGAGATCGGCCTCACTGGCACCGCTCCCGCCGTCGCGAACGCGATCCTCAAAGCCACGGGCAAGCGCGTGCTAGAGCTGCCGATCACCCTCGCCAAGCTGATGTAACCGCGGCCTCGCCGGGCGTGGTGATGCACGTCGAATTCGAGGATTCACTGAGCTAAGGGTGTTCTCGAATGTCACAACTTACCGGAGGGGATCGTCATGTTCCACGCTATCGCCGAACGCAAGGTTCGCCAGGTCTTCGCAAGCTTGAGCGACGGCGACTACGAGCCCGCCCTGGAGGGGCTGGCTCCCGGTTTCGAACACGTGTTCGCCGGTGATCATGCACTGGGCGGCGCGCGCCATACGGTCGAAGGTCTCCGCGCATGGTTCCAGCGCTTGTATCGACTCTTCCCCGATCTTGGTTTCGAGATCAGTTCGATGAGTGTGAGCGGGCCGCCTTGGGATATGACTGTCGTCGCCGAATGGATTGACCGTGCGACCCCAGCCGGAGGGGGAACCTATGAGAATCACGGTACTCACATCGTGCGCCTCGCTTGGGGCAAGCTCGTCAGTATCCACGCCTATCTCGACACGCAAGTCCTGGCCGAGTCCCTTCGCGTGATGGCGGCGAATGGGCTCGAGGAAGCGGTAGCTATGCCGATCGTTGACACGGAAGAGCGTGGGGCCAGAGGTCGGCAAACGCGGCGTTCACACCCGGATCGTGCAAGAGCAGTGGGCGCCCGCGCCCTCGGCGCAGTGGCCGGCGCGTCCGCGACATCGTATCTCGGCGTTGCAGCGCTGGGCGCCTTGGCAACTGGCGCTTTGGCGATCGGTGCGCTTGCTATCGGACGTGTCGCCATCGGCCGGCTGTCACTCGGCCGCACCCGCATAAGCCGGCTCGAGATCGACGAACTCATTGTGCGGCGCAGCTCGGTTCACGCTGACAGTCGTCCGCTGCGTTCGCTCAGGCCCAGGTGCTGAAGCAAAAGCCTTCGACTGCCGATCGACGGCGTGCATGTCGTCAACCGCGGATGTCGGGGACGTGTTGCGCAGGCAACTGTTTAAGAATCGGAACGGGGCGTTGTCGGCCGGCCGGCCGGCCGGACGCGTGCAGTCGAGCTTCTTGCCGACTACCCATCCTTCGCGCTTGACCACGACACTTTAGCTTCAGCGTTGACTGCCCAGATGTGGAAGGAACTCAGGCGTCGCGGGATTATTAACGGTTCCACCTGAAATCGAAGGCGAACCAGTGTGTCGTTCCCTACTGTTTGATCTCCTTCTGAGGGCTCGACTGGCCGATAGCGCGTCATCGGGTCCGCACGATCGCGAACGAAAGCCCGCGATAGTCAAACTATGTTTTCTGCGATTGGTTTCGGACATTCAGTTCGACAACAACTCGTGCACGTCGATGGGGCATCACGATTGACTCCTGACTCTTTGCGAGAGCGTGCGCCAAACGTGAGGCGTAGCGCGATACCCGCCGATGACCTGAAAGCGGACGGACTTCAGATGTCGGAAGTCGACGCCCGCACCAAGCTGCCCATTCGGCCGGACAAGATCTTCGCGCACCTTGCCGGCACCATAGAGCAGGGCGTACTCGCTGGCGCGCGCACCACGCCGGAGAACGCGCCCGAGATAGCGGCGTTCACGCGGACTCTCTCATCCGTGCTCACTCGAGCCGGGGTCTGCCCGTGAAGTTCGACAAACCCGCTACCGCCAACGCCATCGACCGTGGTCTAGTCATCGGCCGTTCGATCGATCGCATCGACGGGCCCGCCAAAGTCACCGGGACCGCCCGCTACGCGTATGAACGTAACGAGGTTGCTCGCAACGTCGCCTATGGCTGGATCGTGGGTGCCGCCATTGCTACGGGCCGTATCGTTCAGATCGATACCAAGGCTGCCGCTGCGGCTCCTGGCGTCGTCGCGATTGTGACCTACATGAACGCCGGCAAGCTCGGCCAGGCAAAGCCTCATGCCTCCAGGATGCTCGCGGGCCCGGAGGTGCAGCATTACGATCAGGCCGTGGCCCTGGTCGTTGCCGACACCTTCGAGCAGGCGCGCGATGCCGCCAAGCTGGTGCGCGTCGACTATGCGCCGCGCAAGGGCAGGTTCGACCTCGCCGCGGAGAAGGGCAACGCCATCAAGAAGGACGGCGAATTCGGCGTTGCCGATACGGCAAGTGGCGACTTCGCCGGCGCTTTCTCGCGCGCGGCTGTCAAGCTCGACGAAACCTACACGACCCCCGATCACAGTCACGCAATGATGGAACCGCACGCGACGATCGCCGCCTGGAGCGGCGACAAGCTGATGCTTTGGACATCCAACCAGATGATCGCCTGGGCGGTGCGCGATACCGCCGAGACCTTGCTCATTCCAGCTTCCAGCATTCAAGTCAGCTCGCCGTTCATTGGCGGCGGCTTTGGGGCCAAGTTGTGGATCCGATCCGATGCGATCCTGGCTGCGCTGGGTGCGCGGGCAGCCAGGCGCCCCGTCAAGGTCGCGTTGTCGCGGCCCCTGATCGCCAACAACACCGTGCACCGTCCGGCGACCATCCAGCGCGTGCGAATCGGGGCGCGGTCGGACGGGCGGATCGACGCGATCGCGCACGAGTCGTGGTCAGGCGATCTTCCAGGTGGCAAGACCGAGGATGCGACGTTCGTGACACGGCTGCTGTACGCCGGCGAGCACCGCATGACCGCACAACGACTGGCGGTGCTCGACCTGCCCGAGGGCAACGCCATGCGTGCACCCGGCGAGGCCCCCGGTTCGATGGCACTCGAGGTCGCCATGGACGAACTGGCCGAGAAACTCGACATCGACCCGGTGCGTCTTCGCATCATCAACGACGTTCAGTACGATCCCGAAAAAGGCCTGAGCCGCCCCTTCACGAGCCGCAAGCTGGTCGAATGCCTGACCGTTGGTGCCCAGCGTTTCGGATGGGACAAACGCAACAGGAAGCCCGCGCAGGTCCGCGATGGCCGCTGGCTGGTCGGTATGGGCATGGCAGCGGCGCTGCGCGGCAACCCCGTGATGGATTCGGCTGCGCGCGTTGGCGTCGACGCCAAGGGTGTCGTTACCGTCGAAACGGACATGACCGATATCGGTACGGGCAGTTACACCATCATTGCGCAGACCGCGGCCGAAACGATGGGCGTGCCGCTTGCGCAGGTCAGGGTAAAGCTCGGTGACAGCACGTTCCCGGTATCCGCGGGATCCGGCGGGCAGTGGGGCGCCAACAGCTCGACCGCGGGCGTCTACGCCGCCTGCATGACACTGCGCCAGACGCTGGCGAAGAAAACGGGTTTCGATGCCGATGAGGCCCGGTTCGAGAGCGGCAGGATCCGCGTGGGCAATCGAAGTGTCACGCTGGCTCAGGCGGCGGGACCAGACGGTGTCGTCGTCGAGGACAAGGTCGAGTTCGGCGACCTGCAGAAGCGGTTCGCGCACGCCAGCTTCGGCGCGCATTTCGTCGAGGTGGGCGTCGATGCGATGACCGGCGAGACCCGCGTTCGCCGCATGGCAGGCGTCTTCGCTGCCGGCCGTATCCTCAACCCGAAGTCGGCGCGCAACCAGGTCATCGGCGGAATGACGATGGGCGTCGGTGCGGCGTTGATGGAGGAACTCGTCGTCGACAAGCGGCACGGCTACTTCGTCAACCACGATCTTGCCGAGTATCAAATCCCCGTCCACGCCGACATTCCAAGCCAGGACGTGATGTTCCTGGACGAACTCGACGACAAGTCTTCTCCGATGAAGGCGAAGGGCGTGGGCGAGCTCGGAATCTGCGGTGCGGGGGCTGCGGTCGCAAACGCGATCTACAACGCGACCGGGATACGCGTGCGCGACTACCCGATCACTCTGGATAAACTGCTGCCCGGACTTCGTTCGCTAGCGTGAAGAGCTTTGCGCGCCGCGTGGTCAGTTCTTCAACTCCGAGACCGTCCGCTTCCGGCAGGAGGATTTCGAATCGTGCGGCGCTGACGGTTTCGCGATCAGGCTTTCGGCGGGTGCTTGCCACGAATTTCGATGACGCGGTATGAAAAACGCTTTTGGCGCAAAGGCAAACGTGAAGGTTGACGGACCGAGCGGCGGGGCATTTTCGCAGTTCAGCGCGCGGCGTTCCTGGCTGCAGGCCAGTCTTCACGGCATCGTCGGGCGGTTCAGCGGTGCACAGCTGGAGTTGAACGTTTGTTGGCCGCAGCATTCGATTGTCTTGACACTCGGCGGCGGGAGCAAAGTCACAGGAACAAGAATCTCTGGCACTTCGATATACGAAGGACACGACGCGCGTGGGTGCGTCTCTTTCGTGCCTGCGGGTACCGCGACCGAGCGTTGGTATCGAGCCGCTGACATGGAGTACGTCGCTCTTTTCGTCGCCCCCGAGTTCGTGGAATCACGCGAGTTCGAACGCGCACTGAGTGCCGTTTCACCGTTCACGAACCATCGTGACGCGCTGCTCGAGAGCATCCTGTCATCGTTAGCGCGCGAAATGCACAACGACGTGTCGTCTTGTTACGCCGAGCACGCAGCAGGCCTTGTCCTGGCGCATCTCACAAGATCAGTATGGCCCGATCGAGCCGAGGCCCGGGTCTATCGTAGTGTTCGTGGTGGTCTTGTCGGTTGGCGGCTGCGCCGCGTCCTGGAGCATATCGAAGACCACCTCAACGAAGAGATTTCGCTGGCGGAACTCAGCATGGTGGCTGGGCTGTCACAACGTCATTTCGGCGCGACGTTCCGCAGGACAGTGGGTGAGCCTCCGCACCAATACCTTGTCGCAAGGCGAATTGCTCGAGCCCAGGCCCTCTTTCAGCGCAACCGCGCGTTGAGTGTGACCGAAGTGGCAATGGCGGTCGGCTTCACAGCCAGCACGCACTTCGCGACGGTGTTCCGCAAGGTGACCGGCCAGAGTCCAACGGCCTATCGCGATTCTTCATGACGCGGAATGGAGCTCGGCGGCGGGACCCTGGCAATCGATCGAGGTAAAGCGATAGGTCGCTCACCATGCCTACCTCCGATCGAGCGATCAAAGCACATGACACTCGGCGTCCTTCGCCGGGAGCGCAACTGCGCAGTGCCGGGTTCATTCACAATCGTCGGGCGAGTACCAACGGGTTCACCTGAAATCGAAGGCCGAGGAGTTTGGATCCCGATACCCTCGCAAGATGGGCGCGCTCATTTCAGAGCGAATGTGTTGGCAGCTGAATGCGTCCACGTCGACCTGCGTGTTCGAGCGACACGCACAAGAGAGACCTTCGTGAAACCTCCGCTCCATTTAGGAAACATGACCCATGAGTTCCAACGTTGGCCGCCGAACATTCCTGAAAACAACGGCAGCGGCGGTACTGGCCGCAACGGAAAGTGGCTCCAATCTGCAGGCGGTGAACGCGCAAACGATCGCTAAAGCATCGAGTGCTGCGCCGACACGCTTGACCGTCAACGGCAACGATCTGACTGTCGATCTCGACTCCCGCACGACGTTGCTCGATGCGCTTCGAGAGCATCTGCAGCTGACCGGCACGAAGAAGGGTTGCGATCAGGGTCAGTGCGGTGCCTGCACGGTTCTCGTCGAAGGACGGCGCATCAATTCGTGCCTGACCCTCGCGGTCATGCATGACGGTCAGGCGATCACCACGATCGAAGGGCTGGGTACGCCCGACAAACTGCATCCGCTTCAGCGAGCGTTCGTCGCGCACGACGGGTTCCAGTGCGGCTACTGCACGCCGGGGCAGATCATGTCGGCGGCGGGCGTCCTCGATGAAGTGTCGCGAGGCGTTCCAAGCCACGTGACGCGCGACCTGACGGCGGCGGTTCGGTTGAACGACACCGAACTGCGCGAGCGGATGAGCGGCAACATCTGCCGGTGCGCGGCCTATCCGAACATCGTCGCGGCGATCCGCGACGTCGCGGGATATCGGGCATGAGAGCCTTCACCTACGAACGGGCAACCAGCCCGGCCGATGCAGCAGAAGCCGTCGTTCGAAAACCCGGAGCGAAGTTCATCGCTGGCGGCACCAACTTGCTCGATCTGATGAAGCTTCAGATCGAAACGCCAACCCATCTCGTCGACGTGAACCGTCTCGGTCTCGACGCAATCGAGCCGACACCGGAGGGCGGGTTGCGGATCGGGGCACTCGTGCGAAATACCGATCTTGCGAGCGACGCCCGCGTCCGTAAGGATTACGCCGTCCTGTCGCGCGCCCTTCTTTCCGGTGCCTCGGGCCAGTTGCGCAACAAGGCGACGACGGCAGGCAATCTTCTGCAGCGGACACGCTGCCCGTACTTCTACGAAACCGCCCTGCCGTGCAACAAGCGCGCGCCGGGTTCAGGGTGCGCTGCGATCGGCGGCCTGACCCGCAATCACGCTGTGTTGGGCGCGAGCGATGCCTGCATTGCAACGCACCCATCGGACATGGCAGTCGCGATGCGGGTGCTCGATGCCACCATCGAAACGGTGTCTCCCGACGGAACACGTCGCGCCATTCCCATCGCTGATCTCCACCGGTTGCCGGGGAACGAGCCGCAGAACGACACCACACTGAGCATGGGTGAGCTGATCGTATCGGTCACATTGCCGAGGCCGATCGGCGGCGTGCACGTCTATCGCAAGGTTCGCGACCGCGCGTCTTACGCGTTCGCCACCGTCTCGATCGCGGCGGTGCTGGTCTTCGACCGGGACCGCGTCGTCAGGGGCCGCCTCGCCTTCGGGGGCGTCGCCCACAAGCCATGGCGCGTCGAAGCGGCCGAGGCCGAGGTCGGTCGCGGCGCCGAGGCCGTTGCCGAGGTCGTCCTCTCCGGTGCGACAACCACCGAGCACAACGCTTTCAAGTTGCCGCTCGTGCGCCGCACGCTGGCGGCCACGATGACTGACGCCGCCAAGGGCTGACTCCATGATCGGGCAGGCGTTGGATCGACGCGACGGAACGTTCAAGGTGACCGGGCGCGCCGCCTACTCGTACGAGCGGCAGGATGCCGGGCAGGCTGCGCACGGCTACATGGTCGGCGCCGCGGTCGCGAAAGGCCGGATCGTCGCGATCGACGTCGCCATGGCGAGACGCGCGCCGGGCGTCGCCCTGGTGATGACGCACCAGGACGTGGCTCCGCAGGGCGCGCGCGACGGGACCGTGGCGGAACAGTTCGCCCGGCCGTGGCCGGTGCTGATTGGCGACGAGGTGGCGTTCTTCGGGCAACCCGTCGCTCTCGTGGTGGCCGACACCTTCGAACAGGCGCGCGCCGCCGCGGCCTTGGTCGTCGTCACTTACGCGACGGATGCGGGCGCCTTCGATCTCGCCGCGCATCGCGGCGAAGCCTACACGCCGAAGATGGCCGCCGCCGGCTTCCCGGCCGACACGTGCTTCGGTGACCTCGACCGCGCGATGGCGGACACGCCGGTGAACGTCGACGTGACCTATACGACCCCGCATCACTTCGCTCAGCCGATGGAGCCGGCCGCCTGCCTCGCGAGTTGGAACGGAGACGATCTTGCGGTGTGCGTTTCCGTCCAGGGGATCGCGGCGTGTCGCAACGCCTTGGCGCGGACCTTGCTGATCGCGCCCGAACGCGTCCATGTCGATGCGGCGTTCGTGGGCGGCGGTTTCGGATCGAAGCTTCGCCTGCACGAGGAGACCGTGCTCGCCGCACTTGCGTCGCGTCGGCTCCAACGACCGGTAAAGGTCGCCCACACGCGGCGGCAGGTATTCAACATAGCCGGGCATGGGCCCGAGATGATCCACCGGGTGCGTCTTGCCGCGCGCCGCGACGGCACGCTCTTGGGCATCGGCCACGACGTCAACATGCAGGGCGCGAGGAGGGAGGAATACGTCGAGCAGGCCGCAACCGTTCTCCGCTCGCTCTATGCCGCGCCGCACCGCCTGACCCGTCACCGGGTGACCAATCTCGACCTGAATCTCGGCGAGGCCGTGCGCGGGCCCGGCGAGGCGCCCGGCCTGCTCGCGGTCGAGTCCGCGATGGACGAGCTGGCCATCGCCCTCGACCTGGACCCGATCGAGCTCAGGATCCGCAACGAGCCCGATCTCGACCCCGAGCGGCGAGTGTCCTTCTCGGGCCGACGTCTCGTGGAGTGCATGCGCGAGGGCGCTTCCAGGTTCGGCTGGGCCGCCCGGCCGCGCCGCCCGGCCTCGCGACGGGAGGGCGATGTCTTGGTCGGCTTCGGCATGTCTGCCTCGATCCGTGCGTGCTTCCAGGGAGCGACGGCGGCCATCGTGCGGATGGAGCCGGATGGACGCGTCATCGTGAAGTCCGACATGACCGACATCGGCACCGGCACGCTCACGATCCTCGCCCAGGTTGCCGCCGGCGCCTTGAATGTCCCGATTGCCGGGGTCAGCGTTCAGCTCGCCCGGTCCGACCTGCCGGTGAGCGCCGGGTCCGGTGGCTCCTGGGGCGCGTCCAATACCTGCAACGCGGTCTACCGTGCCTGCGACGATCTGAGGCGCAAGGTCATGGGCCCCGCGAGCCTCTGGGGTCGGGAGGCCGACCTCGCCAGCGAGGTCGCGCGACGCTTTCCCGACGGCGTAGAAGGGGAGGGCATCCTGCCGGGCATGCAGGACGACCCAAACTACAAGGAGTATTCGGTCAACACCTATGGCGCGAATTTCGCCGAAGTGGGCGTCGACGTCACTACGGGCGAGGTGCGGCTGCGTCGGATGCTCGGCGTGTTCTGCGCGGGGCGCATCGTCAATCCGAAGACGGCGCGATCGCAGGTGATCGGCGGCATGATCTGGGGCGTGGGCGCAGCGCTGCATGAGGCCGCCCACGTCGACCCTCGTTACGGAAACTTCGTCAACGGCGATCTTGCGGAGTATCTCGTGCCGGTGCATGCCGACATCCCGGCGATCGACGCAATCATGCTCGACGACTTCGACGACAAGGCGAATCCGCTCGGGATCAAGGGTGTCGGCGAGCTCGGCATCTGTGGCAGCGGTGCCGCTGTGGCCAATGCGGTTTTCAATGCGACCGGGATTCGTGTCCGTGACTTCCCGATAACCATTGAAAAGCTCCTGCCTGGTCTGCCCGTTAGGTAAGTGTCAGGGCGGCGTCGAGTTGAAGTGCTCGGGTACTCAGCCATCGGCATCGTTAGTCGTCAGCCCGATCATCGATCGCGCTTGCTCCATGGCCCTCGACATCGACACGCTCATGCTGTACCTCAGGTGAAGTCATCCGGCCAGCGACCGCTCTTCTTGACTCCGGCCTCGATGTATTTCACGGCATAGTGCGTCTTGTAAGTCTGGATTCGTGCCAGCCCGAGTCCTCTGCGTGCGAGATAGCGTCGTATCCGGAATTTCTCGACAACATCCATCAGCTGCACGAACAGGACCACCGCCAGATAGAATGCGCCACCGACGATCACAGCAAACGCAAGCTTCGACGGCGAGGTCACGCATTCAAAATCAGGATCGACGCACTGAGCGTGCACGCCAGAGATGCGAGCGCAAGCGCGATGAATAAAAGACATCCCCACGGTTGTTGCAAGGCCTGGCTTTTCATCGCAGATGTCTTCGAGGTGGTTGAACAACTTAGGTGATCGGGAACGAGTCGCAGCGTGAGATCGATTCGCCGTGTTCTATCGAAAGACGGCACGGCTTGTCGACCCGTATCGGGTCGTGCATCGCTAACCGACGAAAGCAGGATCGAAAACAAACCAGAAAAATACCAGTACGCTGAACGAAAAGGCGGCAAGCCCGAAACCCACGACGACGCGCGCGACGACGTTGGCGCCGGAGTGCAAAGCAGTGGCGGCCTCGGCGATGATGAATGCGCCATCTCCGCGCGTGATGATCCGCCGCGGTGCACGTTCGAGTGCCGCCGCCAGAACATCGGGAAACGCCGGTTCGCGCGGGCGAAACCCGTTGCCGGCGACCGCGTTGCCGAGGATGAACACGCGATGCCCCGGCCGCAGGACGTCCAACACGTAGCGCACCTGGCGCACGAACACGCGCTGCTTCTTTATGCGCCGCAGAAAGTCGAGCGATGGCGACGGACTGCGGAAGATGGACCCGAACAAGCCGCACGAATACGAATTCGCACAGTCGATCCGCAGATCTGCCTCGGGCGCCCAGACGAGACTTCGGCCGGTGGCGTCCTGCAGCCAGAACGGGCGCTGGCCCGTGTGCTCGTGGTGAATGCCAACCCATTCCCAGCCGATGCCCTCATCGGTTCGCGTGAGCACCCGCTGCGCGACGCTGACCGAGAAGTACACGCATGGTTTGCCGTAAACAGGGTCATCGACGAGCAATTCCGATGCGATCGTGCCTTCGAGCTCTACCGGCCCCAGCGCCATTGCACGCACGGTCGAGGTCGGCAGGATCTGCGCTGTCCAGGTTTCGCGAAGGCTGCGAAAGGCGCGCACGATGATAGCGATGCCTGCCGCAATGCCGACCACCGCGAAGGCGCAGACGAACAGGACTGCGGGCTCGGCGGCCACGCCGGACGTCATTGCCGGTACCTCATGCTTGCCTGAGCGCCGCCATGAGCGCGCGGCGTACGGTAATGCCGATCAGCGGGGTACTCGATCGGTCGGGCGGGCAACGCCACGGCACCCCTGCACCACGCCACGAAAACCGAGAATCTAGCCGTATGCACTCGAGTTGTCCGTGCACGATTGCCTGAGTGCGCATCGAGCGATACCTGCGGCCCCTGGTTGATGAAGGCATGACCGTGACCACGTTACTGCCGTATTGCTCAGGACAGCGAGCGCACCGGCGCCGAGCGCGCTCACGGCTCAAGCGATCCCGCCTGCCGGGCCTGAGCCCTGCGACAAACTGTGGAGTGTTGCAGCTGCGCGCAGCCGAAGTGCTGGGTACCCGGCTGTAATTCAGCGCGACCGATTGAATTGAACTGCCGCCGGTGGATCAATGCCCATTTACCCAACAGACAAAGGATGACGAAAATGACGTTGAAGGACTTGTCCAGGAAAATGCGCCAGCTCGACTTTGCGATGCTGTCGACGCGCACGGATAACGGGGCGTGCGCGGCCCGCCCGATGAGCAACAATGGCGACGTCGACTACGAGGGCGACTCGTACTTCTTCTCCTACGACAGCGCGAGGACGATCTCTGCATCCAACGTGACGCGCAGGTTGGCCTGACCTTTACCGGGTCAAAGGGACTGACCGGCAAGCCGCCGCTCTTCATCGCCGTCGAGGGCACGGTACAACTCATTAGCGACAAACAGGCTTTTGCGGACCACTGGACCAAGGATCTCGACCGATGGTTCGAGGATGGCGTGGACACGCCTGGCTTGATCCTCATCAAGGTCAGGGCGGACCGGATTCACTACTGGGATGGCGAAGACGAAGGCGATCTGACGGTATAGAGGAACGCGACGTGGCTCGAAGAAGACTGTACGGTTCGTCTGTGTCCACGCGCCGAGCAAGGCCCTGGCCGACACCGTGCACGCTCCCACACACGCTGCTGTGGTCGCGACAGATGTTGCGATCATGATTGAAGCGCACGCCGCAACGCGCGCGGCACCGCTCCCGCCTCCCGAACACTCACACCGCACTCAGTTTATCTGCTGCCGCGTCGATGGTCTCGTCGCGCTTTGCAAAGCAGAAGCGCACTACTTTGTTGTCGACGGCCTCCCGGTAGAACGCCGAAACCGGGATCGCCGCCACCCCGTGCTGTTCGATCAGTCTGCGCGCGAACACATCCTCGGGCTCATCGCTGAGCGCCGAATAGTCGGCCAGCACGAAATAGGTTCCCGGTGACGGCAAGAGCCTGAACCGTGAGCCCGAAAGCGCGTTGCAGAACCGGTCGCGCTTCGATTGGTAAAACGCGGGCAGGTCGAGGTAGGGGCGGGGATCGGCGAGATAGGCCGCGATCGCATGCTGCATCGGCGTCGAGACTGCGAACGCCATGAACTGGTGCACCTTGCGGATCTCCGCGGTGAGAGCCTGCGGTGCACAGACGTAGCCGACCTTCCAGCCGGTGGTGTGGAAGGTCTTGCCGAAGCTCGATATCAGCACGCCGTTGGCGGCGAGCAACGGCGAACGCGCGATGCCCTGGTGCACGCGCCCGTCGTACACGATGTGTTCGTACACCTCGTCGGACAACACGACGATGCCGGTGCTCGAGACGATGTCTTCGAGTGCGCGCAGGTCGGCGTCGTCGAGCACCTGTCCGGTCGGGTTGTGCGGGAAGTTGATCAACAGCATCCGGGTCCGCGGGGTGATCGCGGCACGCACCCGATCCCAGTCCACCGCGTAGTCGCGCGCGGCGTCGAGCGGCACGCGGACCGCGACCGCTCCTGCCAGCTCGATCGACGGCAGGTAGGCGTCGTAGGCGGGTTCCAGCACAATCACTTCGTCCCCGGCGCCGGTGAGCGCGATTACGCTCGCCATGATCGCCTGCGTCGCGCCCGCGGTGACGGTGATCTCGGTGTCGACCTCGTACCGGTGCCCGTAGAGCGCCGCGGTCTTGTCGGCGATGCGCTGGCACAACGCCGGCACGCCCGGCATCGGGGCATACTGGTTGTGCGCCGCGCGCATCGCTTCGGTGACGAGTGCCTGCAGGGCCGGATCGCAGTCGAAATCGGGAAAGCCCTGCCCGAGGTTGAGCGCGCGATGCTGCGTGGCGAGCGTCGACATGACAGTGAAGATCGTCGTGCCGGCCCAGGGCAACTTGGGACGGGTCATCGAAGGGACTGACGGCGTATCGTCGTGCATCGGAGCTCTGTCGTTCATGCGGAAAGTCGTAGGCGAATGAGCGCGCGGTGGCGTGGGCAGCATCGATGGCATGCCGATTGCATCGGTGCAATGATTCACACTGCGATCTCGGGAGACGGATTCATGACCCGCAGTTTCTCCTTTTACCAAAGCGCTCGCCCGGACGGCGCGGATTCTCGATTCGCTCGCCCGGTGCGGCCGCGTCGTCGGCTCGGGACCTCGGTTGTGCGCGTGTTTCTGGCCGCAGTGCTGAGTGCGATGGCAGCACCTTC
Organism: Burkholderiales bacterium; assembly: GCA_014379045.1. Classification (GTDB taxonomy): domain Bacteria; phylum Pseudomonadota; class Gammaproteobacteria; order Burkholderiales; family CAIKXV01; genus CAIKXV01. The sequence goes on along the minus strand of JACMMK010000199.1, from coordinate 4,559 downwards.
GGCGAATGCACAATCGTATCCCGAGCGCCCGATCACGTTGCTGGTGCCGTTCGCGGCGGGCGGCGGCACCGACGTTACCGCACGCACGCTCGGTCAGGCGCTCGAGAAGATCCTGCCGGGCAAGGTGGTGGTGGTGAACCGGCCCGGAGCGGGCGGCGGCATCGCGCTCGCCGAACTCGCTCAGGCGAAACCCGACGGCTACACGATCGGCATCGTCAACACTCCGGGCGTGATCACGATCCCGATCGAACGCTCGGTGCCGTTCTCGATCGACACCTTCGAGTTCATCGCGGCCGTGGTCGATTCGCCGGCGACGATCGCGGTGCTTCCGGACAACCCGGTGAAGACGATCGCCGACCTGGTGGCCGCGGCGAAAAGCGCGCCGGGAAAAGTGACCGTCGGCACCCAAGGGGTTGGATCGGCTGGCCATATCAGCCTGCTGATGCTCGAAGCGGCCTCGGGCGTGCGCTTCAACTATGTGCCTTTCGGCGGCGCGGCGCCGGCCCGCACCGCGCTGCTCGCGCGCGACATCGTGGCCACGACGGCGAACCTGGACGAATCGCTGCAATTCACCCAAGCCGGCCCGTTTCGCACGCTCGGCGTGATGGCCGCGAACCGCTCGGCCGCGGCACCGGAGCTGCCGACCTTCAAGGAGTCGGGCTACGACCTCGACACCGGCTCGCTCCGCGGTATCGCCGGCCCGCGCGCACTGCCCAAAGAGTCGGTAGCGCGGCTGGGTGAGGCGATCGCACGCGCGCTGAAGGAGCCCGAGTTCCAGGAGCTCGCACGCAAGACGTTCCAGCCGCTTCGCTACATGCCGCGCGAGCAGTATCTGGCGGAACTGCAGTCGGTCGACCGGCGTCTGCGCGCGCTGTGGAAGGTGAACCCGTGGACGCAATGACCGGGTGAGGCGCGGATCACCGCCCCGGCGTGCCCGACGCGAGACGCCGCCGCCGCGGCGACGCGACGGAAGCAGGGCGCGCGGGAATAGAATATCGGTGCCGTCCCGAGCGCGCCTCGATCCCCGCCTCTCTCCATTCGACCCGGACTTCCCATGCGCACCGACCACTCCCACCTATGCCGACATCAAGGCCTATCTGACCAGGCACGACACGGTGCTGATCCCGGTCGGCGCGACCGAGCAGTACGGTGCGCACCTGGCGACTGGCGCCGAGTTGCGCATCTGCGAGATGGTCGGCACCGCAGTTGGCGACAAGACAGGGTTTGCGGTGACGCCGATCATCCCGGCGAACTATTCGCACATGTTCCTCGACTATCCGGGCACGCTGTCGGTATCGATGGCTACGCTCGAAGCCTATGTCACCTTCGCCACGACCAACGCGCCGTCGGGTCACGCCTCCGAAATGGTCACTTCGGTCGCGCTCGCGGTCTGCCCCGAGTACGTGTTCATGGACCGGGCGCAGGCGACGACATCGCTGCGACCGTTCGTCGACGGTGTGAAGACGGTATCGAGCGGCAAGGTCACGCTCGGCAATCGAGCTTCATGGTGTTCAGCGACATCGGTGATTACGCGCCGATCGGCACCCAGGGCGACCCGCGCGGCGCCACCGCCGAGAACGGGCAGCGCATCTGGGAGACGACGGTCGCGTATCTCGCCGAGGCAGCGGTCAAGTTCAGCCAGATGAAGCTGAAGGCCTGACGCGCGATGCGCACCAACCCGGTCAAGGCACTCTGGCAGGCGGGCAAGCCCGCGTTCGGCACGTGGGCGACCGTGGTCCATCACCCGCGCTTCATGAAACTGCTCGCGGTCGCGGGTCTGGACTTCGTGATCATCGAGATGGAACACTCCGACTTCACGATCGCCGAGGTCGCGACCCTCGCGCTGATCGCGCGCGAAGCCGGCATCGTGCCGATCGTGCGCCCGGCGGGCCTTGCGCCGCACGACTACACCCGTCCGCTGGACGCCGGCGCGATGGGCCTGCTGCTGCCGATGATCGACTCCGCCGAGCAGCTCGAATCGATCATGCGCATCACCAAGTTCCATCCGCGCGGCACCCGCATCCTCAACCTGCGCGGCCCGCATACCGACTATGTCCGACTCGACCGCCCGGCCGAACAGATCGCCCACATCAACGCGCAGACGCTGACCGTCGCGATGATCGAGTCGCAGGTCGGGCTCGACGATCTCGATGCGATCTGTCAGGTCGAGGGGCTCGACGCCGTGATGATCGGGCCCGACGACCTGTCGCAGGCGCTCGGCGTACCCGGCGAGCTCGATCATCCGAGGCTGCAGGCCGCACGCGAACAGGTGATCGAAACCTGCTCGCGGCACTCGGTGCCGTGGGGCTTCAGTTGCCAGGATGTCGCCAGCGCAGAAAAGTGGCTGGCGCGCGGCATACAATGGATGCCGTATCAGAACGACGCCGCCGCACTGTTCAACACGTTCGCCGGCGCGGCCACGCAGTTGAAGAAGCTCGCGCATCGCTGAGCGCTCGCCCGCCGAGCGCGCGCGTTCGAGCAAGCCCGGCGCGCTCCCTATACTTTCCTCGCCCAAGGAGAAGTCGATGAAAGCCGTCTCGATGTACAGCCCCTACGGCTACAAGGCCAAGATCGGTCTGATCGTTCCGTCGACGAACACGATCAACGAGCCCGAGTGGTGGAAGATGGCGCCCGAGGGCGTGACCATTCACACGAGCCGCGTGCTGCTGCTCGGCAAGGCCGATCTCGAGTCGTACAACAAGATGGCCGATGCGCTCGACCGCGCCGCGGAGGAGCTCGCGACCGCCGAGGTCGATGTCGTCGCCTACGGTTGTACATCGGGGTCGTTCATCTGCCCGATGTCGCAGTTGCTCGACAAGATGCGCAGCCAGACCGGCACGCCGGTCACCGCGACGGCCGGTGCGGTCGCCGCAGCGCTGCGCACGCGTGGCGTGCGCAAGATCGCGATGGGTACGCCGTACGTCGACTTCGTCAACGACGCCGAAGTCGCCTTCTTCGAGAGCTACGGGTTCAAGATCGTCTCGCTGCACGGGTTGAAGCTCGGCGACACGCAGGAAGAACGCCGTGGCATCGGTCGCGTGCCGCCCGAAGTCGTCTACCGGATGGCGAAGCAGATCGATCGTGACGACGCCGAGGCGATCTTCATTTCGTGCACCAATCTCGCGACCATCGACATCATCGCCGAGATCGAGAAGGATTTCGGCAAGCCGGTGGTGACCAGCAACCAGGCGTGCTTCTGGGCCTGCATGCGGCTGATCGACCTGCGCATCCCGGTGCATGGCTTCGGCAGGCTGCTCGAGACCTGTCTGGCGCCGATCGATCAGAGCGCGTTCGCGGTGGCGCCGCCCAAGTTGATGCGCGCGTAGCAACACGCGCAAGCCGCCTCCCATGGAAGCGCAGACCGACGCGACCGCGTCGAATCCACCGAGTGCGCTGTCGCATGTGTCGATCGGCACCAACGATTTTGCGCGCGCGGTCACTTTCTACGATCGGGTGCTGTCGACCCTCGGCCTGGTGCGGGTGACCGAGGAACCGACCGCGGTCGCATGGGGACGCGCGTTCCCGGAGTTCTGGGTGCACGTCCCGATCGACGGCAAGCCGGCGGTCGCCGGCAACGGCACCCACGTCGGCTTTCTAGCGTCTGGCCGCGCACAGGTCGACGCATTCCATCGTGAAGCACTCGCCGCAGGCGGTGTCGACGACGGCGCGCCCGGCGCGCGACCGCATTACGGCGAGCCGTACTACGGGTGTTTCGTGCGCGACCCCGACGGTCACAAGATCGAGGCCATGGTGTGGGAGCCGTCGTGAGCGCGTGCGCTTCACGCTAGCGCGAGGCGGGGCGCGGCGAATCTCCGGCAACGGCAGCGCGCTCGGACCCAGGCGGCCGTGGCGATCGCGACACCCCGGCGCTGCGGTGCGCTCCAGCAGCACGATGCGCACCGCGAGACGCACGACGAGACGCACGACGATGCACACGACGGTACGCGCACCCGCGCCCTACCGTGCGCGCATTGCGTCGCCGCCCGAACCGGAGGCGATGCTCGCACGGGCTTCGCTCGCATCCTGCCTCCACGCCGGGCTGCGCGGGGTGCTGTTCCTGCCGCTGAAGATCGACGCGTTCGGCGCGACGGTCGGCAGACTGAGTCTGCTGGTGGCGCTCTGGCTCGTGGCGAACCTGGCCGTGTCGCGACTGTTCGTCGGCGCGCCGGGGGAGATCGACCTGCGCGCGCTGCCCGGTGCGGTGTTCGACCTGCCGGTGCTGTTGCTCGCGGGCTGGTTGCTCGCGCGCACCGCCAGCAATCCCCGGCTGGTGCTGGCGATTCCCGTGTTCGCCTATGCGATGGCGCCGTTCTTCCTGGCGGTACAGGCAGCCATCGGCGCGCTTTACGCGGGTGGGGTCGTCGACGCAGATGCTGGCCTCGAACCGGTCCTGGGACTTCTGATCTACGCGTTGCCGCTCTGGTGGTGGGGTGCATTGATTCTGGGCTCGGCGCGCATGGCGATGCTGACCCTCGACCGCATGCTGGCGCCGGTCGCCCTGGGCGCGCTGCTCGCCGCGATGGGCCTGCTCGCACCGCCCGCTCCGCTGTGGCAGGCGT